>SPCK01000150.1 GCA_004525355.1 Spirochaetales bacterium | reverse complement strand
TTCCTTGTTGAAATATGCTCTCGCCCTACGGGAAATTCCTTCTACGCCGATCGTGAATGATCGCTTTTCCGCCGCGATTTCCATGGGAATCAGTCCAGGGGTATCCGCCAGGATATCCGCCCGCTGACTCATGAAGTTTACACGATTGAATACCGTATTGAGTTCGCAAATCAGATCCACGACGCGCTCGTGCGCATTGAAGTTATAGCTGGCCACCTCGACGGTATCGGCGCCAGTCCACCGCTTCAACCGTCGAGCCTCGGCCATGATGTCGTCAAAACTTCGCTCGCGATACGGCTTGCGCTCCCATCCTTCAAAGCAGAACGAGCAGAATCCAGGACAGCCGAACGTGATCTCCAGTCGCACCGTGCCCGCTTCCTCGCCGGACAGGACCGGGGGTGGGCTTTCAGGGAAGGCTGGTCCCGTTGCCCTGCCCTGTGTAATGGCACGAATGGCATGAGTCGGCCAGAATCCATTGAAATCGTCAGCGATTTTCTCGAGAGCACATTCACGATCACGTTCAGTCCCGACATGGATCGCAGCCAGGGCGGCGCCCAATCGACCGACCGAGCCCTCGCCCTCACCGAAATACACGGCGTCGACAAATGAATCGCCCTTCCCTCCACGCGGATCCTCATGAAGGGCGGCGCTGGCGAACGCGTTGGATCCACCCAACACGATCAGCGGCTGGCAATGGCGAGCCCTTTCCTTCCTCGAGAGCGCGAAACCGGAATTGACCAGTAATGTCGGCAGGTTGACCAACTCCAGCGTATATGCGTTCGAAATGAGGACGACATCAAAATCCGATCCTCCACGCGCGGAAGCTACGCCGTGAAGGAATGGAACGCCCAATTCCGAAAGTGTCGTTCTATCGCGCCCCTGCGGAAAGAAACTGAAATCGATATAGGCATCGGGCATTGCGTCGCGCAGTTCCCGGTACAGGAAGGCGTGTGGGCTTGATCGCTCGACGTCGCGAAACGGAGAAAGGCGCGCGACCAGGAAGCGGGCCGAGGCGTCAGCCCAGGGCGGATTCCCGAAACTTTCCTCGCCGTGTGTCAGGTACAGACCATCAATCGCGAGGGGTTTTCTATTGGCGGCTTCTTTCAGCGCGGAATGAATATGACTCATGTATGTGGGCGCAGCATACCATGGACGGCGGATACCCGGAAAGGCGGCATAGAGGAGCCGAGCCCTGGATGCCACAAACGGTCAGGACCCGTCTTGATCGTTCCCGCCTCCCTCGTTTCGAGCCGCGCAGGCGAGTTCGTCCATCCAGCGCAAGCGACGCGCCAGCTCCCTGGCCAGGTTCATGATGAGCATGGCGAAAATCCTAGGATCGGTCTTGTAGATATCATGCAGGTTATGATTGGACAGGTAGACGATCTTGGTTGGAGTAAGCGACCGTATTGTGGCAACGGCGGGAAGGACATCCAGCAGTTCCACCTCGCCGAAGGCGTCGCCTTCGCCCAGCTCGACTATGCGCTTGTCGCGCTTGGTAACCTCTACGCGTCCCTCGATCACGAAGTGCAAGCGACCGTTGGGTTCTCCTTCTTTCAGTATAGCCTCGCCGGCATCGTAGGAGGCTCCGCACAGAAAGGGCTTTATCCGATCGATATCATCGGGAAGCAGGCCGCCGAAGAGGGAATATTCCTGTAATCGAGCAACGTCAACCATGTAGCCATCCATGTCGGTTGTGACTGTTGGATAGACCTCAACTCTACCGCATACTGCATGCGGCCGCAAGGGAACAAATCTCCGGAATGCGATAGTAGGTTACCCGAGCATCGCCAGGTCATCCTTTGCGCCCCTGCCACAATCAAAGGTATTCAATGAATAATCAACAAGGAATCATACCGCCATCCAGCGAGGGGGAGGGACTCTCGCACGCGTTGGAGAGGGCCGCCCGCCTGATAGAGTCTCAGCCCGACACGGGAGCCTGCCTGGCGATGATAAAATCCTGGCCGCGGGCCGCAGGGGCTACCGGCGACAGCCTGACGGCCCTCGAGAACATAATTACCACCTGCGTCAACGATGACAGGATCGGCATACTCGCTCCGGCCCACGACAACCTTGTGCGCCGCCCCGTGGAGGGATATTGGCGCCGACTATTCGGCCGCCGCCAGGGAGATCATCATGGCGCATCATGAACGGTGGGATGGTACAGGCTATCCACGCGGCCTACGTGGCAATGCAATCCCCTTGGGCGGCAGAATCATGAGCATCGCGGAGTTTACCTGGATTTTCGGGATAAAATGAAACGGGTCGTGCAAAGCACGACCCGAAAATAATTATGCAGATATCAGTCAGGCAAAATCCGTCGAGACTCTTTTCAAAAAGTCAGGGGACCGTTGAAAGAGCGACCTTTACATTGTGCAGATTGCGTAGCGATCCAATTACATAGTACGAATCGCGGGCAACTGCAGAACCAAATTCAAAAGCAACCGACTTTTGAATTTGGCTCCATCAGCCTGAATTTTCCAATCCCGATCAACGCTTTCCCTGATCATAGATCTCGCCGGCTGCCTTGGGACCGACCGTCTTGCCGGCGAATACCACCAGGGCGACTATAGTCAGCACGTAGGGCAGGATATAGAATACCTCCAGAGGCAATGGAGCAAGGAACGGTATATCCTTGGCGTAGAACGACAAGGTCTGGGAAAATCCGAAAAAGAAACCCGCGCCCAGCACGCCCCAAGGATTCCATTTCCCGAAGATGAGCGAAGCAAGAGCTATGAAGCCCGTGCCGTGGACCGACGTGATGGTATACTGGATATCCTGGGTGAGCACCATGGTTGCGCCTGCGAGCCCGGCCAGGGCACCTGAAATGACAACGCCCGCGTAACGGATTCGATACACATTGATACCCATTGACGCGGCAGCTTGGGGATGTTCGCCGCAAGCCCTGAGCCTCAATCCGAATGGCGTCTTGAAAATGACGAACCAAGTAAGCACGACCAGCGCCATGGCCACATAGAACGTCGGGTAGATTTCCCTGAAGAACATGCGACCGAGCAGCGGAATCTTGTCCAGCAATGGAACCGTGATTTTGCGCAGCCCCGAACTGAACGCGCGGGTCCGCTGCTGATTGAAGAGTATCTGGGACAGATAGATGGTCAGACCGCCGGCCAGGATATTCAGGGCTGTCCCGGATACAACTTGGTCAGCCCTCAGGTTGATGCTCGCGAACGCGTGCAACAGAGAAAACAGCATGCCCGCGGCCATGCCCATAAGAATACCCATCCAGGGTGCCCAGCCGGGAAGCAGAGGTTCCAGCACGACCGTCATGGCCGCTCCGGCAAAGGCTCCGACCATCATGATACCTTCCAGCGCGATATTGACGATACCAGAGCGTTCGCTGAACAGACCCCCCAGCGCCGCGATGATGATGGGAGCGGCGAACATGAGCGCGATGGGGAACATCTCAAGCAGAATGCCGAATCTCATACCCCGACCTCCCCAGCGTTTTCCGCAGCGGCCAGAGCCAATCGGTCCGCACGCTTTCCGCGAGCAATGTCAATTATGCGCTCGATACCCAACTTCATGCCAACGAACAGGACGATCGATGCCTGGATAATCCCGCCGATTTCCTTGGGAATTCCGGCGGACTGCATGAGCGGCCCGGCTGATTTAAGCATGCCGAACAGCAGTCCCGCCAACAGGATGCCCGGAGCCTGGGTCATTCCAACGAGGGCAACAGCGATACCGTCAAACCCGTAGCCTTCTGCCGCGGAGAGAGCGCGCCCGAAATTGAAGGTACCGATCGTGATGATGGCGCCGGCAAGGCCTGCGAAGGCTCCTGCTATTGCCATCGAGAGCGCCACGTTCCGCTTCACTTTCATGCCCGCGTACCTGGCGGCATCTTTGTTGAAGCCCACCGCGCGCAGGCCATACCCGAATGTGGTCTTCTCGATGATGAACCAGTACAGCACGAGGCTGAGAATGACGGGAACAAAGCCCCAGTTGAGCCTTGAGCCGTTGGTAAGATCGGCCAGCCAAGGATCCTTCAGAAGGGCAGTCACGGGGAATTCAGCCGTTTTGACCCTATCGACCGAACCGAAGACGTTCAAAATCGTCCAGTTGTTGAAGTGCAAGGCCGTATAGTTGAGCATGATGGTGACCACCACCTCGTGAACGTTGAAACGAGCTTTCAGATAACCCGGGATAGCGCCCCAAATCCCTCCGGCTCCGGCTCCTGCGAGCAGTATAAGCGGTACGTGGATGATAGTAGGTGCCTTGACGGTTAAAGCCACAGCGGTGGCCGCGAGAGCGCCCACCATCAACTGGCCTTCCGCTCCGGTATTGAACAAACCGGTACGGAATGCAAAACCCACCGACAAGCCTGTCAGAATAATGGGCATTGCCTGTATCACCAACTCGCCAATATGGCGAGGGTTGAAGCCGCCGAGAGCGATATTGATGCCTGTGACGCCCTGAATCAAGGCGTTGAACATCAGGAGAGGACTTTTGCCCGTAATGAGGATAACGATCGATCCGACCAAGAAACCCAAGGCAACGGCTACCAGTGGGACAAGAACCTTGTTGCGTTTCAGGATCACCTTCGGTGCGTGACCGGCATCTGGATCGAATGATCCCACTGGATTGGCAACTCGTACCGCAGGCTCCAACGGGGATGTTTCGGTCGGGGTCGCCAAGGGCGCCACCGCAGAGGCAGGGGTCGCTTTTGCGTCTTTCTTTTTCGCAGCCATGCTAGCCGGCCTTCCTGACGGAGCCGGACATCATCAGTCCCAGCTCGTTTTCGTCGGTTTTCTTGGCGTCGACGAGGCCTACTATCTCGCCGCCGTATATGACCGCGATACGGTCGGATACGTCGAGTATCTCGTCGAGTTCCAGAGAAACGAGAAGAATCGCCTTGCCCTTGTCCCGTTCGGCTACGATGCGCTTGTGTATATACTCAATTGCGCCTACGTCAAGACCGCGGGTCGGTTGCGAGACCACAAAGGCTTCGGGTGAACGATCGATCTCGCGGGCGACAATGGCTTTCTGCTGATTGCCTCCAGACATCGAACGCGTCGGCGTCGCCGGCCCTTGCCCGGCGCGTACATCGAATTCCTTTATAAGGCGGTCCGCATTCTCGCGAATCGCCTTGAAGTCGAGAATCCCACACCGGGAAAACGGCGGTCTGCCATAGCAGTGAACGACCAGGTTCTCGTCAAGCCGGAAGTCCAGCACCAGTCCGTGCCTGTGCCTGTCCTCAGGGATGTGGCCTAGCCCGCGATCCAGGCGTTGACGCACAGGCATGTGCGTCACATCGACATCGTCGATGAGCACCGCGCCCGACTCTATCTTCGTCAAGCCGGTAAGCGCCTGGATCAATTCGGTCTGGCCGTTGCCGTCGATACCGCACAGTCCCAGTATCTCGCCCTTGCGCACCTGGAGTGACAAGCTTTTCACGCCAAGAAGTCCCTTGGTATTTTTCACGCACAGATCCTTTATCTCCAGGACGACGTCGCCGGGATGGGAGGGCCCCTTGTCTACGGTGAAGTTGACTTCACGCCCAACCATCATCTCGGCCATCTTCTTTTCGCTTGTCTTGGAGACGGGAACCGTGCCGATGAGCCGCCCCCTTCGGAGAACCGTACACGTGTCGGCCGCTTCCTTTATTTCCTTGAGCTTATGGGTAATCAGGAGGATTGTCTTGCCCTCCTCGACGAGGCGCCGCATGATTCCCATGAGTTCCCGGACTTCCTGTGGCGTCAGCACGGCTGTCGGCTCGTCGAATATAAGAATCTCCGCGTCCCTGTAGAGCATCTTGAGTATTTCTAC
>SPCK01000252.1 GCA_004525355.1 Spirochaetales bacterium | reverse complement strand
TACTCGGGTGACATCACCGGCAAGGGGCCGCGCTATTGTCCGAGCATCGAGGACAAGGTAGTCAAGTTTCCCGAGCGGCAGCGGCACCAGATATTCGTGGAACCCGAGGGCTTGTATACCGACGAACTCTACCTCAACGGATTGTCTTCGTCCCTGCCCGAGGATGTTCAAACGGAGTTCATACGGACCATGGACGGATTCGGGGCCGCCGTGCTGGTCAGGCCCGGCTACGCGGTGGAATACGATTACGTCGATCCCCGCGACCTGTACCCGACGCTGGAGTCGAAACGCATGGCCGGGCTCTACCTTGCCGGGCAGACCAACGGAACGTCCGGCTACGAGGAGGCGGCCGCGCAGGGCTTGCTGGCGGGTATGAATGCCGCCTTGGCCCTCGCGCACGAGTCGCCGGTCATTCTTTCCCGGGCCCAGTCCTATATCGGCGTCATGGTGGATGACCTCGTCACTTTGGGCGCCAAGGAACCTTATCGGATGTTCACCAGCAGGGCAGAGCGGCGATTGGCCCTGCGGCACGACACGGCCGACCGACGCCTTACGCCGATTGGCGCACATGCCGGCCTGGTGACGCCCGATCGCCTTGAACGCCTGAACGCCAAGGTGAGCGGTATGGATGCGGTGAAGGATCTGCTGCGGTCGCGAAAGATCGACCGGGAAGCGGCGCTTCGCCCCGAGCTGGCCGCGCATCTGGGAGAAACCCTGGCAGTCGCGCTGAAGGACCATCGCGTAGCCGAACTCGATCTCGTCGCGCTCGAGCCCGCGTTGGGCCAATGGCCGCGGGAATGGATCGACGGTGTCGCGCTGGATATCCGCTACGAGGGCTATATTCTCAAGGAAGAGCGACTGTCGACCCGGCTCGGAAAGATGGATGGCCTGCGGATTCCGGCCGGTTACGACTTCAGCGCCGTCGAGGGGCTGTCGACCGAAGCCCGGGAAAAACTGGCCGAGGCCCGGCCGCTCACGTTGGGTCAGGCCTCCCGCGTTCCCGGGGTACGTCCTTCCGACGCGGCGCTATTGGCTCTGCGGCTGTCCCTGCGATGATTCGACGACCGATAGCGGACTCAGGCGCGTTGCGCTCAGTCAGCCTTGTCTTTCTTGATTCCGCAGAGGTTGCCAAGGTCTTCCTTGGCCTTGTCCAGGGCGTCCTGGTACTGGGCTTTCATCTGGCCGACATTCTGTTTGTAGAAGGCCGCGAAATCCGGGTCCGACATGGGGTCGACGCGGACCGCCCGGCCCATGCGTGCGGACATTTCCTGTTCCTTGGCCTTGAGACGGGGGGCATATTGCTTGCGGATCGCCTCGTCCACTTTCTTCGCGTCGTCAAGGTACTGCGAAAGGAAACCGGCAAGCTGCTTGAATAATTCGCCTACGCGCTTCTCTCCGAAGGGAACGACGCACAGCGTTTTCAGACCGGCTTCGACAGGGGCCAGGTCTGCGTCCGGGTTTGCGGTGGCAGTCAACGGTAGTTGCATCCGTGAAGTGAATACTTCAAAAACGCCTTCCCGGGCGGCCTCTTTCCTGTCCTTGGCGATAGACGCGAAGCGGGCCGAAAAATCCACCTCGGATGGATTGGCCAGGTATTCCCCGGCGAGACGTTTGCCATCCTGTCTGGCTTCGGCGCTTGCGATGGCCTTGGGGTCGGCCTTGAGATCCTTGGTTCGTTCCATCGCTATCTCGAGGGCGCTCTTTATCGGCATGTCATTCTCCGGTCGTAACAGAATTGATTCGTCCCGGCTCCGTTGCCGTGGGCGCGGGTTCCCGAAGGTCCTTGATCATCAAGATCACCTTGTCGACGATCGATGAGACCACGATGATTCCGACCACAGCTTCCATGTACATATATATGCTGGCCGGAAGATTGGCCGCGAATCGCAGGAGCTCGCAGGCATACAGTATCATAGTTGCGGCCACGGTGATCTTGCCGAGGATGGTGGTCTTGGGCGTGATCCTCTTCTTTATAGCAAGGACGATCAGCACCATGATTGTCTGTCCTGCCAGCCTGGCAACGAGAAGTACCAGGAACCAGACCGGTATGAGATGAAAATAATAATAAACGATCGAAATGACAAACAGCACCGTATAATCGCTGGCGGAGTCCATCATCTTTCCGACGCGGGTGACTTCCTTGCCCTTGCGCGACACATAGCCGTCAAGGAAGTCGGTAAAGAATACGACGGCGACCAGCGCGATCAGCGGGTAGCGCATCGGGTAGTCCTTGCTGGCGATGATAACGAAGAGAATCGTCGGCAGTGTGCTGACTCGGAACAGCGTGATCTTGTTCGCGAGATTGACCCGGACCAGTTTTTCTCCCGATGGCTCCTTGATGAAATCATGCCTGAACAGGAAAAGAACAAATAAGAGCAGGCCGTGAAAAGTCACCGTGCTCAGGGAAAAGAGTACGAGGTAACGATTGGCAAAACCGAAGGGAATGGCGTAGGCAAGGAAAATGACGAACTGGACAGCGAGGAACAAGAATACGAGACCGAGAATGCTTTTTACCAGTGTGTCGCGCATCATCGGCTCACGCTTTCTCCGCCATACGGCGGTAAGCGAGGGAATAGTCGATCAACGTCCAGACTGCTGTCGCCGCGCAAAGCAGAAAGGTGACATCCGTGACCGCTCCGATGGTGTCCGCCAGGGTTTTTGGCAGGAAGCTGGCTGAAAGGACCGTGGCGATGCCTGCTCCACCCGCTATCGCATAGACAATCGCTTTGATCTTCCCGGAAAGCTGCGCGGCCATGGCCACGCCTTTTTTCATTGCCAGGACGCGAATGAACGATACCACCAGGTCTCGGTACAGGATGAGGAGGAACACCCAGCCGGGCATGATCCCTGTCATTACGAAGCTGAAGAAGTATGTCAATCGCGCGAGTGAATCCGCGAAGGGGTCGAAAAGCTTTCCGAAATCGGAGACGGAATTCATCCTCCGCGCCACGGCGCCATCGAGGGCATCGGTCACTTCCATTATGAGGAACAGGAGGACCAGCGAGATTGCCGGTAGGACGCCGATTGTGCCGCTTGCCGCCGATGTGGTAAAAAGCAGGTAGAATGCGGGAGCCAAGGCGATGCGAAGCGCGGTTACTATTGTTGCTGGGTTCATGTCAGCGACTATATCCGGGCGGCCGGCATTGGTCAATCTTTCCGAATTGGTGCTTTTCTGACCGCCAGCCGTCCAACGGTATTCGCGGTTACAGTGGGGGTGCTGCGTGAAATCGATACATGACCTGGAAAGCGCGGCGGCTCGGAGCGTGCGCTACGTACTCTTTGATATCGATGATACGATAACTGAAAATGGCATGCTCCTCGAGGAGTCCTATGCCTCGCTGTGGCTCCTGCGGCGAGCTGGCATCATGGCGGTTCCGGTCACCGGCCGACCCGCCGGGTGGTGCGACCTGATTGCCCGTCAATGGCCGGTCGCGGGCGTGGTAGGAGAGAACGGCGCCTTCGCTTTTTTCTTGCGGGATGGCAAGCTTGAACGGATCTATCATCCTGCAGCCCCCGAGCCGCTGGCGACGGTCGATCGTCTTGTCGAACTGAAACTCAAGGCTCTATCGGCTTTTCCTGATTTACGCGTGGCAAAGGATCAGTCGTACCGGCTTTTCGACATTGCCCTGGATTTCGCGGAGGAAGAGCCTGACCTCGGTCTCGAACTTGCCGAAAAGGTGAAGAAGTTTTGCGAAGCGAGAGGGGCTGTTGCCAAGGTCAGCTCCATTCACGTGAATGCCTGGTTCGGCGATTATGATAAACTGTCCATGGCCGAGTTCTTCCTGTCTGCGCGTTTCGGCTATGACTCCCACCGGGATGAGGCATCCGTTTTGTATGTGGGCGATTCACCGAATGACGAGCCCATGTTCAGGCGGTTTTCTCTCTCATGTGGGGTTGCCAATGTCAGGAAGTATGAAACTCTCCTAAAGAATCCCCCGAAATTCGTGACCGATAGGCCATTTGGCTACGGTTTTGCCGAAGCTATAGGCATCCTGATGAATTTAATAGCGTAAAGTTGAAATACTACGAGAATCCTGCAATAAGTCCATTGACACTGCCATCGGCTTTCGGCTATGGTCTCCCTCGCGCTGTTGGGT
>SPCK01000152.1 GCA_004525355.1 Spirochaetales bacterium | reverse complement strand
GTGCCTGCTCCTCGTGGTCATGAGATACATGCGGCGGAACGGAGAATCAACTTCCGCCGCGAGTTTTTTCAAATGCGACGCCTTCTATCATGAGGCCTGAATCATCTGACACCTTCAGCGTTTTTCCGAAGAATATCGAGGATGCGTTGCAGAGGACCTTCGCCTCATACGGGGAAGATGGCACGACAAGATATTCTTTTGCGTCTCCAGAACTTACGACCAGCGCATTTTGTTTCATGTTCAACGAAAACGCGTACAGATTAAATGCTGGTAGTTTTGAGGAATCGCGGATTCTGTACGTACCGGTTCTGCTCACCCACATGGACTCATATGGAGAGTGGCGTACCTTGGCCGCGGTATCAATGGTGTCGTTTTTTTTATAGATCGTAATATATCCTTCAGGTCCCGCAGAAATAATTTCAATGTCTGAATCGCCTTTCATATAGAATCCACCGCGGCCTCGATACTCGAGATGCGCGCTCGAATCTTCCAATGCCAATTCCGCTGAGGCTTCATCGAATACGAACGCGTAGACTCCGAACGGAGACGCAAAAACCCCTTTCAGGCTGTCCACAATTCCGGGTGGAACGCGTTCAACGGATGGAAGTTCTATTCGCTTTATGGCTATTCCGAGTTCGGTTTCAGCGTACTTGTTCAATGTCTCCACTGCCAAATCAAGAATCGACTCGGTTTCTATTATTTCCCATGAATTGGTAGCGCAAACAACTCCGATGCCCAAGTCCCGCGCGAGGATAATAACATTACGGTTGCTCAGGTACCTTCCGTTATACCATGCGATTTCACCAAGATGGGAAAGTTCAGGTAGCGAGAGCATCCATACATATCCGATTTTCTTTCCCTGCCTCGCGAGCGAGTATTCGCTTTTGGTGGTAAACATTTTACGGATCGAGACATGAGATAGAAATGGCCTGTCTTCTTCCTCGTCTATCAGACCGGAATAGAACGGTATAAGGTCTTCTATGGTGGAGCGCATTGAATTAGATGGAATTTCAACATTTTGAAAATCGAGCATCTTCGTCTCGAATGGATTGGTATCCCGACTCTTGTAATTCAAGGTCGCGTCGAAAAGTGAAGAGTGGTACTTGAATGATGTCGACTCCATCCCGAGCGGATGGAAAATTCCTTCCTTCATCGCATCACCGAACGGTTTTCCCTCTGTTTTTTCTATCAGAATTCCCAACAGGTCGAAAAGGGCCCCGGCGTGGGTGTACCTGGATCCCGGGGGGAATCCTTCTCCTGCATCAACAAGAAACTCTTTGAGATTTCGCAGAGGTTCGTAATTTACATAATCGAGGGACGAATAGTCCGCAGCAATTCCTGTAAGATGTGAAAGTATGTCTTCTATTTGCGCATCGGCTATTTTTGCGAAACCGCTCCCGGGAACGGCTCCTTTGAAAAAATCGGGTATATAACGGGAAATAGGATCATTTATATGTATTTTCCCGGCATCAGAAAGCTGGAGGATTTTCGCGGCGACCGCAAGTTCCGAAACATTCCCGGTCCAGAATACCGTTTTCCCGGAGAATGGTATTTTTCTATTAGTGTCCGCATAGCCGTAGTAATACGACCAAAGCGGCCCTTCCGTATCGAATAGGCAAATCCCAAACCCTGGCTCGAGTTCTTTGGATTGGTACCTTTCCACAACAGGCATAAGCTCGGCTTCGAGTCGCCTTCGGTCTGAAGGTACGTCGTTCGGGCAGGATATCAAGATCGAGGTCGAACAGAAAGTGATCAATACCGCCGCGGCTCGTACTATCATGGTGCGGCGAGAAAACCTGTTCTTAGGCTGCATTTCCCATACCCCCTCCCATAGAAACGGGCCGCCCTTTCGGACGGCCCGTTCGTGTCTGCGGGAATTCCCTTCCTAGAACGGCCTGTCGGCCAGGTATTTGTATTCCTTCCACTTGCGCTCAACGAGAGCCTTCTCCTTGCCTTCCAGCAGGTCGGCGCGGGTTGCGTCGGCTGCGCGGAGGGTGCGGAAACGAATCTCGTTTGCCATGAACTGGGAAATTTTCTCCAGTTGTGGTTCTTTGGAGTCGATCTGGAAGGGGTTCTTGCCCTGATCGATCAGGCGCGGGTCGTAGCGGAAGAGCGGCCAGATGCCGGATTCGACGAGCAGCTTCTGCTGGTCCATGCCCTTCATCATGTCGATGCCGTGCATTGCGCAGTGGCTGTACGCGATGATGATCGACGGGCCGTCATAGCTCTCGGCCTCGCGGAACGCCTTGAGGCTTTGGTTCATGTTGGCGCCCATGGCGATGTGTGCCACGTACACGTAGCCGTAGCTCATGGCGATCATCGGGAGGTCCTTCTTGCCGATATCCTTGCCCGCGGCGGCGAACTTGGCTACGGCGCCGAAGGGCGTGGCCTTGGACATCTGTCCACCGGTGTTGGAGTAGACCTCGGTATCGAGAACCAGCAGGTTGACGTTGCGACCGCTGGCAATGACGTGGTCGAGTCCGCCAAAACCGATGTCGTAGGCCCAGCCGTCTCCGCCGATGATCCAGACCGAGCGTTTTATCAGGTGGTCGGAGACGTTGACCAGTTCCTTGGCCCATGCATCATTCTTGCCAGCCAGCGCCTTCTTGAGCTCGGCGACGTTGGCGCGCTGGGCTTCGATGGAGGGATCGTCGGCCTGTGCGTTGGCCAGGAGCTTCTCGGAAACGGGGCCGATGGCGGCCTTGTTGGCGGTGACGAGCTCGCGGGCGTACTCCGCCGTCTTGTCGGCGTTCAAGCGCATGCCCATGCCGAATTCGGCGGCGTCCTCGAAAAGGCTGTTGGACCAGGCGGGGCCGCGGCCGTCGGTGCGGGTGGTGTATGGGGTAGTGGGCAGGTTGCCGCCATAGATCGACGAACAGCCGGTGGCGTTCGCAATGACCGCGCGGTCGCCGAAGAGCTGGGTCATCATCTTGACGTACGGGGTCTCGCCGCAACCAGCGCAGGCGCCCGAGAACTCGAAGAGCGGCTTCTGCATGGCGATGCCCTTGATGGTACCGAGGTTCAGGTTCGGCGTCTCGGGGATGGACAGGAAGAAATCCCAGTTCTTCTTTTCTTCCTCGCGGACGGTCGGTTGGTCGACGAAGTTGATGGCTTTGCGTCCCTCCACCGCCTTGTCCTTTACGGGGCAGGCGTTGATGCAGGCGCCGCAGCTGGTGCAGTCCTCGGGAGCGATCTGGAGCGTCGCCTTCATGCCCTCGAATTCCTTGCCCCTGGCGTCGGCGCTCTTGAACGTGGATGGAGCGCCCTTGAGAGCCTCGGGCTTGTAGGCCTTGAGGCGGATGACCGCATGGGGACAGACGACGGTGCATTGACCGCACTGGATACAGATCGACGAATCCCAGGACGGTATTTTCTCGGCAATGTTGCGCTTCTCGTACTTGGTAGTGCCAGTGGGGAAGGTGCCATCCTCAGGCATCTGGCTGGTTTTTATCTTGTCGCCGCGGAGCGCGATCAGTTCACCGAGCACTTCCTTGACAAATTTCGGGGCGTTGGCCGGAACGGGCGCGAGCATCTGGTGCTTGCTTGAGGCGGTGGCGGGGTATTTGACCTCGCGAACCTCGGACAGTGCGAGGTCGATGGCCTCGATGTTCTTGGCCACGACATCCGCGCCTTTGCGCAAGTAGGTTTTCTCCGCGTACTTCTTGATGAGTTTGACAGCCTCGGCTTCTGGCAGAACGCCGGAGATTTTGAAGAAGGCGGTTTGCATTACGGTGTTGACGCGGTTTCCCATGCCGGCTTTCTCGGCAATGGCCATGCCGTCGATCACGTAGAACTTGATTTTTTTCTGGATGATGCTCTTCTGGACCTCGATGGGAAGCTCATCCCAGACCTTGTCGGCCGGGAAGGGGCTGTTGAGGAGGAACTTGCCGCCGTCCTTGCAGGACGCGATGATGTCGAGCTTTTCCATGAAACTGAACTTGTGGCAGGCGACGAAATCGGCCTTGCCGATGTTGTATGGCTTCTGAATGACGCGAGGACCGAAGCGTAGGTGGCTGATGGTGTAGGTGCCGGCCTTCTTGGAGTCGTAGACGAAATAGCCCTGGGCGTAGTCGTCGGTCTCGTCGCCGATGATCTTGATGGAGTTTTTGTTGGCGCCGACGGTGCCGTCGGATCCGAGGCCGTAAAAGACGCACTCGACGGTGCCTTCGGCGTCGAGTGTATAGTTCTCGTCCCAGGCGAGGGTGCCGCCGCCGATGTCGTCGTAGACGCCGAGCACGAAGTCGTTCTTCGGTTTGTCGTTCTTGAGGTCGTCGAGCGCGGCCTTGACCATGGAGGGGAGGAACTCGCAGGAGCCGAGCCCGTAGCGTCCACCGACCACCGTCGGCCAGGTCTTGAACGGACCCTTGCCGGTTTCCATGGCCTCACCGATCGCGGTGCGCACGTCCTCGTACAGAGGCTCGCCGATGGAGCCGGGCTCCTTGGTGCGATCGAGGACGGATATCTTCTTGACGGAAGCGGGAATTGACGCCATGAATTGCTCGACGCCAAAAGGCCGGTAGAGGCGGACGATGATCGCGCCGACCTTCTCGCCCTTCTTGACGAGGTGCTTCACGGTCTCGTCGACGGTGTCCGCTCCGGAACCCATGATGATAATAAGGCGTTCGGCGTCGGGGGCGCCGACGTAGTCGAACAGGCGGTATTTGCGGCCAGTCAGCTTGGCGAACCTGTCCATGTACTTCTGGACGATGGCGGGAGTGGCCGCATAGAACTTGTTGACTGCCTCGCGGCCGGTAAAGTAGACGTCGGGGTTCTGGCTTGAGCCGCGAAGCACTGGCTTCTCGGGGGTCAGGCCGCGGGCGCGGTGCGCGCGAACAAACTCGTCGTCGATCATCTGGTGCATTACGTCGTAGGAAAGTTCCTCGACCTTCTGGACCTCGTGGGAGGTGCGGAAGCCATCGAAGAAGTGCAGGAAGGGCACGCGGGACTCGAGGGTTGAAGCGTGCGCGATCAATGCCATGTCCATGACTTCCTGGACACTGGCTGCGGCGAGCATACCCCAGCCGGTTTGGCGGGTCGCCATGACGTCCTGGTGATCGCCGAAAATGGACAGGGCACTTGCGGCTACGGACCTGGCGGCGATATGGAAGACCGCCGGCGAGCACTCTCCAGCGATCTTGTACATGTTGGGTATCATCAGGAGAAGGCCCTGGCTGGCGGTGAACGTCGTTGTCAGGGAGCCGGCCGTAAGGGCGCCGTGAACCGCACCGGAGGCGCCGGCCTCGGATTGCATCTCCACCACCTGCGGGATGGTCCCGAAGAGATTCTTGCGGCCCTGGGACGAAAATTCGTCTGAAAGCTCGCCCATGGGAGAGGAAGGCGTGATCGGATAGATCGCGATTACCTCGGAGCACGCGTGGGCAACGTGGGCGGCGGCGGTATTGCCGTCGATCATGACCATGTTCTTGTTATTTGCCATGTGGGTTCCTTTGTGTGTATTGATTCGGTTCTACGCGTCGCTGGTTGATGAAGAGATGTCGATGGTCTACGCGCGTTGCCGGGAACGTTGATATAGTACGTTCTTTTACGTCTCTGCGCAAGGGAATAAAGCCTTTTGATACCTGCCGGGACAGAAATATGTAAAATAATATCGAGAAAATACACGCGACCGGTATCGCTTCCAAATCGGGCTGTTTGGTGGCATGTAAAAGTAAAAAGTGTTGAAAAACTTGTATTTCTTTTCAGCGCGGCACTATAATCAAACTCGGTACTCATCATCACCATCTTTGGAGGGTTGTTTTATGAAACGTTTGTTCATCATG
>SPCK01000197.1 GCA_004525355.1 Spirochaetales bacterium | reverse complement strand
CCACCCATCGCCTTGATCCCGGAATTGAAGGCGTGCGCACTGGCCGCGCAAACGCCAGTGTCCAGGCTGGGGACGATATTGAGCACCAGAACCTTTCCTTTGAAGTCAGCCAATGAGACATCGACCAGATCGCTCCTCGTCAACTTGAAATCAGGAAGTTTGGTTCCCAGAGCGGGAAGATTCCCCGAGGTATTGATGGGTTTGCCCTTGAGTGTGATATGTGCCATGGATCGTCTCCTTGAAGGCTCGAGCTTGATGCCGGCTATACTATGACTGCTTTCAATGTAAGAAAGCTCTCTCCTGAAATCAAGTGAATGGCCTGAGCGAAAGCTTGCGGCCGCGTAGCGGACGCAGTATGCTCCGATAAGCATGAATCGATCATACGCGAAAGCACGGACCCGGGCCCTGCCCGATGTGGTACTGCCCGAACCGCGGATCCGCCCGGCTGTCCTCCGCCTTGCCCGCCTGCTTTCTTGGCCGTATCTTCGCTTCGGGCTCGGCTACGCCGGAGTGGAGCTGCGCCACCCCGAGCGACTGGTCGAGGCGTTCAGGGCCTTTATGTCAGGCGAGACGAGGCTCATCGTCGCTTTTCGGCATCCGTTCGTGGACGAGCCACAGGTACTCGGATGGGTATTCCTGCGGGGTGTGCAGCGGGAGGCCCGCCGACTGGATATCCAGCTACCACGTCAGCCCCACGCGCTGTTTGTGCATGGTTATGAAGTACCGCGATGGAGCGGATTCCTGGTCAGGTGGCTCCTGCCCCGCATGGGCGCGATGCCCGTCCACCATGCCAAGATCGATTTGGAGGGCATGGCGCGCATCAGGGCTGTCATCGCGGACGGCCCGTATCCCTTGACGCTGGCGCCGGAGGGGCAGGCAAGCTATGCCAGCGACCGGGTGCCGCGCCTCGAGGCGGGAACGATGCGTCTTGGATTCGAGGCCGCATCCAATCTGGACAAGGCCGGACGCCCGGAGCATGTCATGGTCCTGCCGTTGTCAGTTCATCGCCAGTACGGACCGAAGGCAGAGCGCTCCCTGAAACGTCTTGTCAGGCGGTTGGAGGCTTTCGTCGGTTTAGCCACGATGGATGGCCGGAACGAGGATCGAAAATCGCGGCTACTGGTATTACGGGACGAGCTTATCGGGCGGGCCGAGGCACTATATAGCCTGAAGCCTGCGTTGGGAGTGACACCCGATGAACGGTTGGCCACCGTGGTCGATTCTGCCATAGAAACCGGCGAGCGAATTCTGGGCATCAGTCGTGGCGCCGGCGACGGCGACGGCATCGAACGGGTATATCGGATACGGCAGGTAGGCTGGGACCGCATCTACGTTCGCCCAGACCCACGGGCGCTGTCGGCCCTGGATCGTGCCGTCGTGGACAGGCGGGCTGGCGAAGCTTGGTACGCGATGCGCCACATGGAACTGGCCGACTTCGCCTGGTACTTCAGGACGGAGCCGCCTGAAACGAGCGCGCCGCTCGATTTGGTGATAGAATACACGCAGAATCTCTGGGATCTGGCCAACCGGCTGGCAGGCGGAGCCGTATCAGGGCGGAAAAATGTGCGGCCCATGAAGGCGATCCTGGTAGCCGCAGAACCCATCGATCTGAGCAAGCGCCTTCAAGGCTACCGCGAGAACCGACGCGGCGCCGCATCCGAAGCTACGGCCGCACTGGAAGCGGCCTATATATCCTGCATCGAGGAGATACGTCGTGGATAAGATCAAAGTCGAGGCCAACGCAATGCCAGCAAGCGAAAAACTGCCGGTACGCACCAAGCTGGGATTCGGCGTGGCCGATCTTGGCGGCAACCTGTTCTTTACCGCCATGGGATTCTGGTCCATGAATTACCTGACCGATACCGTAGGCATTCCCGCGGCGTTGGCAGGCATGGCCGTCATGGTAGCCAAGATATGGGACGCGGTCACCGATCCGATGATGGGTTACATTTCGGATCGGACTATATCCCGTATGGGCCGGCGCAGGCCCTACATGATCTTCGGCGCTGTGCCTCTACTCCTGGCGTCCTGGTTATTCTTTACGGCGCCGAACCTCCAGGGTAATGCCGCGCTCACAGCCTGGGCGATCGCCACGCTGTGCCTCCTGAACACGGCCTACACCGTGGTCAACATTCCCTACGGCTCGCTGACGCCGGAACTGACCAAGGATTACCACGAACGGACCAGCCTCAACGGCTATCGCTTCGGCTTTGCCGTCATCGGTACCATTCTCGGGGCCGCTGTCGTCCTCCCCATGGTCGCCGCCTTCGGGAGCAGGCGCGCGGGTTTCTCCGCCGTCGGCCTGACTTTCGGCCTGGTGATGGCGGTGACTGCCCTTATTACCGGTCTGTCGGTCAAGGAGCGGCCCCATGACGGTGACCGACCCAAGGGATTTTTCAAGACCTACGCGGTGGTCTTCAAGAACAAGCCGTACCTTGTCCTCCTGTTCACCTACATGCTCAACCTCGCCGCGATCAATTTCCTGTCTGGCATCCTCGTTTACTATTTCAAGTACGTGTACAACAACGAGGGGCTGACGACGATGGCCATGGTTTTGCTCCTGGTCATCGCGATGGTTTTCATACCGATCAGCGTTTTTGTATCCAAGCGAATCGGCAAGAAACGGACCTACCAGATCTGCTTCACCCTGATGTCCATCGCGTGCATGGCCATCTTCTTCTTCGGACATACCCTGGGGCCGGCCTTTACGCTGGCCATGATGGCCCTGGCCGGCGTCGGACTGGGTTTCGAGTACGTACCGCCCTTCGCCATGCTTCCTGATGCCATCGAGGTGGAGGCACAGAGGACCGGCCAGCGCCGCGAGGGTGCGTACTACGGCATCTGGACCTTCGTTGCCAAGCTCGGCCAGTCCGTGGCTACGGCCCTCATGGGATTCATACTGGCTCTTTCGCATTACGTGCCTGACGCGGTACAGACCCCGCAGACGCTTTTCGCCATCCGCCTGTTGGTGGGACCCATTCCCACGGTGATCATGATCGCGGCGCTCGTCCTGATCGAGTTCTACCCGATCGACGAAAAAACGTACGCGGCCATCATGGCAGGAGGCCACAAGGAGTGAGCGCGACGACCAGCCTGGCTGCCTTGTTGTTCGTAGAGTTGGTCGGTTTCAACGATCTGCTCGAAACGGACGAAAAAGGGGCTCTTGGCATCCTCGGACGCTACCGGGAATTGGTCGAACCAATAATCGGAGAACATGATGGTGAAATAATCGATATAACCGGTTCCGAAATGCTCGCGGTATTCGGAAGTGCGGTCGCATCGGTTCAATGCTCCCTGCATCTTGCCCTGGGCGTACGCGGCGCGCTGGCCGGCGAATTGACGCCCCGGCTCGGCCTGCATCTTGGGGAAGTGTGGCGCGAAGGCGGCAAGCTGTATGGCAACGGCGTCAATGTGGCCGCCAGGGTCATGCAGGCTGCCGTTCCCGGCGCCTTGCTCGTTTCCGAGGATATCCATGCACAGGTAGCCACCAAGCTCGATCTATGCATTCAAGAGGTCCCATCACTACCGCTCAGGAATATCGATCGCCTTATGGCGCTGTACGAGATAGACACGGGCAGGGGGTTTCTCATGCCCGTGGATGGCTGTGAGCCCGGGCCAACGGCTGGTCGGGAACCGAAATCCGGGTCAAGTTCCGAAGCGCGCCGCGCCGATACGCCCGGGAAGGCGGATAGCTCACTTGCGTGGGCTATCAGGCATTCCGTCGCCGAAGTCTTGCGGCAGCACGCGGATATCGATATCGACCCGGATCTACAACACGGTCAGCCGCTCCGGCCCAAGCGGCTCCCGGTTCCTCCAAAAAAGCCGCGACCTCCGCATCATGGATTGAAGGAGGCGGACGACGGGGATACATATTCCGGCGGGAGGGAGTCCAGGTCCCTGTCGATCAACCTGTCCACCGGTGAAGGCATCCAGGTTCGAGGCGGACCGAAGGTAGCCGATGAACCGGGTATGATCAAAGGCGGCGCCGCTGGTAAAGCCGCCGGGCTCAATCTCGATAGACGGCGTTCAAAGGCGGCCCGCGATATTTCGTCCGGAGTCAAATCACTCGTATTCTATGGCCTGGCGGGTGCCGCGTTTGCCTACGGCTATATCCAGACTGATAGTTTTTGGTATCTTGCCGGTGCTGTTTTGATCGGTTTCCTGCCGGTCATGTCCAGCTTGCGAAAACTGATAGGCGCGGGATCTGAACTGAGAAGCCTCGCGAAGCAAGAAAAGCGGGGTCCATTGACATCTGGTAAGCGCTGAGCGATGGGGCCGCTTGGCAGGGTGCTGAAAAACCGCCAAGGCGGCGTTTTCAACGCTCCTGAGCTGTCAATGCTTCCAGGGAAAGACCAGCTGGCTGAGCGAACGGGTACCCAGGTTCTCGATATCCTGCGCGAGCAATTCCTTCCATGGCGTACGGGATCGGGCATTGTCAGGGGATCGGCCGAGCCACTCGAGTTTGTACCGGCGGAGGCGCAGGGCCTCGCAGGTTGCAAGCGTCGCCGCCGCGGGGCCGGGCAATAGAAATGCCACCAGCGGCGAGAGCGCGATGCAAAAGAGCGAATTGACGGCAAGCCACACAGAAAACAGCGGAGCGTCCAGGAACACGGTAAGCGACAGCCTCATCGCCGAGAGGTATCCCGCGCCCGCGCGCGTTCGGGCCGGAAGGAAGTACTGAAGGACAAGCGCGAACGCGGCTGTCAACCAGAGGACCAAGCCCGCGAGGAATGCTCCGAGGATTCCGCCCATGGACGCGTAGAAGGGCAGGGCCACCGCGATAGGCACGATCATGACGCAGGCCATGGCGCTG
>SPCK01000032.1 GCA_004525355.1 Spirochaetales bacterium | reverse complement strand
GCGCTTGCCGTCGTGCTGGCTCTGTATTTCAATCCGACCGATGATACCACGCTTCTGTACCTGCCCTTCTTCAAGAACGCGGTACTGGACCTGGGCATCTTCTGGATTCCCATTGCTGTCATCTATATCGTCTGGTGGTCCAATGCGGTCAATCTCACGGACGGCCTTGACGGCCTTGCTACGGGCCTTGTCATCATGGCGGTCATAGCCTTGGGTATCATCACCTACCTTTCAGGGCGCGCGGATTGGTCCGGCTACCTGGGAATTCCCTTTATCCGGGGCGCCGGAGAGCTGACCGTATTCGTGCTCGCCCTGCTGGGAGCCTGTGTCGGATTCCTGTGGTTCAACGCGCACCCGGCCGAGGCTTTCATGGGCGACGTCGGGTCGCTGAGCCTCGGCGGAGTCCTGTCCATCCTGGCGCTGGTGGTCAAGAAAGAGGTCCTGCTCTTTATAATCGGAGGTACTTTCGTACTCGAGGGCCTGTCGGTCGTCATACAGGTCATGTATTTCAAAGCGACCAAGGGCAAGCGCGTTTTTCGCATGGCGCCGCTCCACCATCACTTCGAGCTTTCCGGCTGGAAGGAAACCAAGGTGGTCGTGCGTTTCTGGATACTGGGTGGGCTTTTTGCCATCATCGCCCTGTCCACCCTGAAGATACAGTAGGTGAGGGACATGAGCGCTGCATTTACGATGGAACGCCCCTTTGGGCAGACAAAAGGCGACGGTCTCCTGCTCAGCGGATTGGTCCTGCTTGCAGGAATCGGGCTGGCCAATCTTTATTCCGCTTCATATGGCTTCGCGATGGCCCTGGGCCGCGCGCCTTCCTACTTCGCTCTCAGGCAAGCGTTTTGGATGCTGCCATCCGTGGCGGCTTTCCTTGTCGCCGCCGCGGTACCTGCCGAGTTCTGGCGGGACAGGGCCGGATTCATCGCGCTCGCAAGTATCGTTCTCCTGATCCTTCCCTTCGTTCCGGGCATCGGTATCGTAAAGAACGGAGCTTCCCGCTGGATAGGGTTCGGATCCATCACCGTCCAGCCGTCAGAACTGTTCAAGCCGGCCTTGATGCTCTACCTGGCACATATCCTCGCCAAGAAGGAAGACAAGCTCGGCGACGTGGTCAATGGAGTTCTGCCGCCTCTCCTGGTCGTGGTCGCGGGTGTTGGCATCGTGCTGTTGCAGAATGATTTTTCCACGGCGCTGCTCCTGGCAACGATCGCGTTGGGCCTATTCTGGATCGCCCACGTACCCCTGCTGTTTTTTGCTGCCGCAGGCAGCGTCGGTGTCCCTTTGCTGGCCCTTACGGTGCTCACGAGCGACTACCGCCTCAAGCGCGTCATCGGCTTCCTGGCGCCACGCTTTGATCCTGCCGACTTGACCTATCAGGTGAATGGTTCCCTTCGTGCAATCAGGGCCGGCGGGCTTCTGGGCAAGGGAATGGGCCTGGGGACGCTCAAGCTGAGAAGCATCCCCGAAGTACAATCCGATTTCGTGTTCGCGTCATGGGTAGAGGAAACTGGATTCCTTGGCGTGCTCATCTTCAGCGGTCTCTGGGTGTTCGTCCTATGGCGAGCATTCAGCGCTTCCCTCAGGGCGCGGGACGCCTACCGTTCCTATCTCGCGTTCGGTATGACCCTGTACCTGGCTACCCAGACCCTGGTCAACGTCCTTGTCGCCGTTGGAGCCGTGCCCGCAACGGGTATGCCCCTACCGTTTTTTTCGTCCGGGGGATCCGCCCTCGTATCGGCGGCCATAGCCGCCGGGTTCATCTACAATGTCTCGAAGGACAGGGTGTCCGACACGGCGCCGGAAGGGTTGGCCGCCAATGGCTGAGTACGTTCTGTCCGACCACGACTACGGCTGGGCGGAGCCGGGTCGCCGCAGGCACGCTCCTGCCGCGGAAAACCGATGGACGGCCGGTCGCCTCGCGATTCTGGTCATGGCGATCGTTGCCGTGATCCTCGTCGCAGTACTGGCGGGCGTTCCGCTGACTGAAATAGCCCGGGTGGAGCTGGTACATCCGGGAGTCGTTCCGGTGGAAGAGTTGCTGGCTTGGGCGGGATTACCCGCAGGAAGCAACTGGTTCGGCGTCGACGAAGTGATAGTGGCACGCGCCATAGCCGCCCATCCGAGGATTGCGGCTGTACGCGTGATAAAGCGTTTCCCGAATCTTCTCGCCTTCGATGTCACGGAGCGGACGCCGATCGCCATCGTTTATGCCCGCGACGGAGCTGGCAGGCTCATGGCACATTGCGTGGACGCCGAGGGAGTCGTATTCGCTTCCGCCGCCGAATTCCCGGCGTCCGGGCAACTGCCGGTCATTTCAGGAATAGAGATACGCGGCTTGCGGTACGGCATGCACCTGGGCGGTGCGTTTCCCGCGCTGCTCTCGTCAATGGCTGAAGTAAGCCGAACCAACCCCGGACTCCTGGACGTGGTATCCGAGATCCGTATGGTGGCACGGGAAGGGGCGCCGGTCGAGGCGATCCTGTATCCAGCCAATTATCGTCTACCCGTGCGGGTAAAGCCGGTCTTGAACGCGGACCTGCTCAAGTCTATGATGCTCGTCCTCGACGTAGTCGAAACCGGGGGACTCGCCCCTGCCATCCGCGAACTGGACCTGAGGTCCGAAACGTTCGTCTACATAAAAAAGGAGGCCGTCTCTGGGTGACAATCTGATAGTCGGTCTTGATATAGGAACGTACAAGACCTGCGCCGTAATAGGCCAATACAATGAAAACGGCGTCCTCGAGATCACCGGCGTCGGGCAGGCGCCCAGCACGGGCCTGCGCAATGGCGTCGTCGTCAATATCGAGGCTACACTGCTGTCGCTGACCAAGGCGGTAGAGGCCGCAGAGCTCATGTCCGGACGCGAGGTCAAGGAATGCTTCGTGGGCGTGGCCGGCGCCAACGTTGAAGGCATCAACTCGCGAGGCGTTGTGGCAGTGACCGGCAAGGGCAGGGAAATCTGCCAGGACGACGTGGATCGCGTCATCGAGGCAGCCCGCGCGGTTGTCATCCCGATGGACCGTGAAGTGCTCCATGTCATTCCGCAGACCTTCATCGTCGACGACCAGAAAGGCATACGAAATCCGCTGGACATGATCGGGGTCCGCCTCGAAGTCGAAGTGCATATCATCACCGGATCCGTGACCAGCGCCCAGAATTTGGTACGCTGCGTCAATCGCTCCGGGTTCAAGGTATCGGGTTTGATCCTGCAGAGTCTGGCCGCGTCCCGGGCCGTGCTGAGCGCCGACGAGAAGGAGCTCGGTTGCCTGCTCGTCGACCTGGGCGGCGGCACCACGGACGTACTGGTCTACGCCGACGGGGCGCCATATTTCAGCGCCAACGTAGGCGTGGGCGGTTCGCAGGTTACCAACGACCTTTCCATCATCCTGAACGTGCCGATGGATGCCGCAGAGAAGATAAAGCGTGAGTCCGGCTGCTGCTACCTGCCTCAGGTGGACTTGGACGAATTCGTGATCGTGCCCGGCGTCGGTGGGCGCGCTCCGCAGGAAATGCCCAAGGCCAAGGTGGCCGGCGTGATACAGCCGCGCATGGAAGAAATCTACCGGCTGGTGCGCGAGCGGGTCGAGCAGATGGGCCATTGGCGATTGATCAAGGGCGGCGTCGTGCTCACCGGGGGCGGCGCGTTGATACCCGGCGCGGCCGACCTGGCGTACGAGGTATTCGGCCTACCCGTCCGTGTAGGATCGCCGACGTCGCTGGGCGGATTGGTGGAAGAATACCGTAACCCGGCTTTCTCTACCGCGGTCGGATTGGTGCTCCTCGGGGCGGAGCGCATGGGTCCTCCGGTTACCGACTCCAGGCCACGCAACATAGAAAAACCCAAACCCAAGGGAGAAGGGCTGGCGCGGAAATTCAGGGACTGGTTCAAGGAGTTTTTTTAAGGAATGAACAGACGCGGCGGACGTCGCTGACACGGCGGACCGCTTTTATCATGAGGGCACGGAATCGATCTCGCAATTCCGTCGCCCGCTCATCAGGTAATGGAACGAACGGGGAGGGGAATATGACGTTACGGCTGGTGGACGACAGCGACGCCTTCAGGAAACAGGAACGACTGGCGCCGTTGGACGAGCTTGTGCAGACATATCCGGAGGCGAACAGCTCGACTGTCATCAAGGTGATCGGCGCGGGGGGCGGCGGATCCAACGCTGTCAACAGAATGATCGAGGAAGGCCTTCGGAATGTCGAGTTTATCGTGGCCAACACGGATCTGCAGGCCCTAGGCAGGTCTGGCGCCTCCAAGAAACTGGGGCTGGGAGCCAAGATTACGCACGGCCTTGGCGCGGGAGGCAATCCCGAGATCGGCGAGAAGGCGGCACAGGAAGACAGGGAGGCCATAGCCGATGCCCTGCGGGGTGCGGACATGGTCTTCATAACCGCCGGTATGGGCGGCGGTACCGGAACTGGTTCCGTGCCTGTCATAGCGCAGGTTGCCAAAGAGCTGGGCGCTCTGACCGTGGCTGTCGTGACCAAGCCGTTCGATTTCGAGGGCAAGGTTAAGATGCGTCTGGCCGAGGAGGGCATCGAGAAGCTGCGGGATGCGGTCGATACCCTTATCATCATTCCCAACCAGCACTTGATGAAAATAGTCGAGAAGCGTACCCCGATCAAAGAAGCATTTCTGCTAGCCGATGACGTGCTCAGGCAAGGAGTCCAGGGTATTTCAGACCTTATCACGGTACCAGGCGAGATCAATATAGACTTCGCTGACGTCAGCACCGTCATGCGCGGCAAGGGCGACGCGATCATGGGCGTCGGCCGGGCGTCCGGCGATAATCGCGCGGTGGAGGCGGCCGAAAAAGCGGTCGCCAATCCCCTGCTCGAGGACGCTCGCATCGAGGGAGCGCGCAACGTGCTGGTCAACGTGACCGGCGGGGAGAATTTCACGCTCTCCGAGTTCGAGGAAATCATCTCCATCATCACCGCAAGTGCCGATTCCGAGGCCATGGTGATATCGGGCCTGGTTGAGAATCACGATCTCGGAGACGAGGTCAGTGTCACGGTGATCGCTACCGGTTTCAATCGTTCCATCAAGGTGGCGACCCCCATCCAGGCCACCCGCAAGGACATGAGTCGGGACTTGGATGATTATCTATCGACCAAGGAATGGAGCTCAATGGTGGAGGCACGGCCCAAGGGTTACCTGATGGGACGAAACGAGACAGACGAACTCGATATCCCCACGGTCCTGCGGGAGCGCAAGACGGCGGTCGAGAGGAACGAGGCGTAGGCTGTGCCCGGCCGCGACGCGATTGACAGATATGGCGCCTGGCTGCTCGCCGCGCGCCGCCGATCGCCGCTTACTCTGGATGCCTATCTCCGCGAGGCGCGTTGTCTCGAGGCCTGGCTGGCCGACCGGGGCGAGGTCCTGGAATCGGTCAATACGGGCTTTATCCTGGAGTACCTGGTTTTCAGGCGCTCCGGCGGATTGTCCGCCCGCACGCTGGCGCGCATCGTGTCCGGGCTTCGCGGCCTGTTCAAGTACCTCCGGCTCGAGGGCGTCCGCACGGACGATCCTACCGAACTGCTGGAGTCACCTCGGCAGGAACGCGTGTTGCCTGGCGTTTTCAAGCCTGAAGAGGTCGATCGTTTCCTGGACTCCGTCGATTTATCCACCCCGGGCGGCATTCGGGATCGCGCTCTTTTCGAACTCATCTATTCCTGCGGGTTGCGCATCTCCGAGGCCGCGTTCCTGACCTTTGACATGCTCTACCTCAAGGAACGGATCATCCGGGTAACCGGTAAAAGGCGCAAGGAACGGATCGTACCTTTCGGCGAAGCCGCCGCCGCCTGGCTGGTTCGATACCTGGAAGAGGCGAGGCCGATCCTGGCCAAGCAACGCAGGAGCGACCGGGTGTTTCTCAATAGGACGGGCGGAGGAATCTCGCGCAAGGGAGTCTGGAAGCGTTTCGATGAATTGAGGACGGCGAACGGTATGACAGGAAAGCCGCATACGCTGCGCCACTCGTTCGCGACACATCTCCTGGCCGGCGGTGCCGACCTGCGTACGGTCCAGGAGCTTCTGGGACACGCCGACATCGCGACCACGCAGATTTATACGCACGTGGATGCCGAGGCGCTTGGAAAAGCGCATGAAGAGTTCTTTCCGCGCCGATCGGCGAACGAGGATGAATACGTCATCCCTAAGCGCCCCGCAAGCGTCGTCATCCCGGCGGGCGTAAAAGCGGGAGGAGGTCTGGATACATGAAACGACACGCGGCTTTCATGCTCGCCTGTTTGGCGATGCTGACCCTGCTCACGGCGTCCTGTTCATCAGGAGGCGACAAGAATTTTATCGAGCGCATGTTCGACCTTGAATCCAGGTCGATGAAGAACGCTCCGCCATCATCAGTAGAGGAGCTCAGGAAGGCGATCGCCCAATACGGCGGCGACGTGGAGAAAACTGTAAAGGCGATGGAGAAGGTAGCTTCGTTCTGGAGGCTCCTGGCCGTCCGTTACATGGAACAGGGGTTGTACGGAGACGCCTATGACGCCGCGGTCAAGGCACTGGGCCATTATCCGGATAATTCCGGCCTGTATTACGTGGCCGGCGTCTCTGCCGCTTTTCTATCCAAGACCGCGTCCGCCGAGCTCGGCGGAGGGGCGGCCAGCATGGAAGCTTGGCTCAGGGCGGCGGAAGGTTCATATCTTCAGTCCATCGAGATAGACGACCGGAATACCAAGTCCCTGTACGCGCTTTCGGTGCTGTATTCCTACGAACTGGTAGATTACGAGGCAGCGGTATCGACGATAGAGCGATATTTGGCTATCGTAACAAGGGATGCCGATGCGTATCTCCTATACGGCAGGTCATTGTATGGTGCTGGCCGGCTCCAGGACGCCGCGGACGCCTTTGACAAGGTCATCGCCTATACAAAGATCGAGGAGAAGAAGAAGCTGGCGGCTGACAACAAGAAGCAGATACTGGATGAACTGTATGGCAAATGACGTCCTGTTTCTGTTGGCCTTGGCCCGTTCTCCTTTCATGTCGGCCCGGGAGCGCATCCTGGTGGCCGATGTCCTGGACGGAGCGAGCGAGCTCTCCCGGCTATCCCTTTCCAATCTTGAGGAAATCTGCGGTCGTCGGCTGGGAAACGCCGAATGGGATCCAGGACGGCTGGAGGAAGCGGCCGAGCGCGATCGGGCCTGGATGGCTGCTACCGGGACAAAGGCATATTCATACTTTGACCGCGGGTATCCAGCCCTCCTGAGAGAAACTGCTCGTCCGCCTTTCATACTGTATGTCCGGGGGCGCTTGCCCGACTTTCGTCGACCTGCCCTGGCCGTGGTTGGAACCCGGTATCCCACCGGGCGAGGCTTGGAGACGGCCGCCAAGATCGCTTCAGAGGCCGCCGAAGCAGGCGTGTCAGTCGTATCGGGTCTGGCGCGAGGCGTGGATGCTGCCGCGCACCGGGGGGCGCTAGCCGGAGGCGGAGCGACCTTTGCCGTTATCGGCCGGGGCCTGGACAGGATCTATCCCCTGTCCAACAAGGACCTGGCCGCGCGCATGCTCATATCTGGAGGTGGACTCATGTCCGAATACCCTCCCGGTACGCCACCGTCCCGGTGGACTTTCCCTGAACGGAACCGCATAATCGCGGGTTTGTGCCGTTCGACACTCGTGGTCGAGGCGCCGGCTGGATCGGGCGCCCTGATAACCGCCGATTTTGCCCTGCAGGAGGGGCGGGACGTCTATGTTGCCGAAGCCTGCTCGGGTGGTTCGCGATCGGTTGGCTCTGACCTTTTGGCGACAGACGGCGCACGTTCCGTGGGCAGTTTTGATGATATCGCGGCGGATTGGGGCGATGGCGCCTTCGTCGCTGCGCAGAGTGAAGCGTACGTTGCGAGCGTACGGTAGGAAATTTCCGGGGTAGGAGCGGAAACGCGATTCCCTACGGATTTGAACAGGATACAGGCCGGCCGACTGGTTCGAGCACGGCACCCAGCATCTGTGAGTTGAGGAGCTATACGAATGGCGAGCGAGAAAAGCGGAACCAAGAAACGGATCAAAAAAACCACCTCGGATAAAAAAATCACTCTGGTAATCGTGGAGTCGCCCGCCAAGGCCAAGACGATAGAAAAATACCTGGGTGACAAGTACGTCGTGCTGGCCTCCATGGGGCATCTCATCGACCTGCCTAAATCCCGTATCGGCGTGGACGTGGAAAATGGCTTTACACCCGAGTACCTGACCATCCGCGGCAAGGCAAAGCTTCTCAAGGAATTGCAGAAATACGCCAAGAAGGCAGGCAGGGTTCTGCTTGCTTCCGATAATGATCGCGAGGGCGAGGCTATTTCCTACCATATCAGGAATGCGCTGCAGCAGAAGAACGAGGGGCTGGAGATACGCCGTATCGTTTTCAACGAAATCACGCCGCAGGCTATACGCGACGCCGTCCGAGATCCTCATGAACTTGACGAGGACAAGGTAAACGCACAGAAAGCCCGCCGCGTGCTCGATCGCCTGGTCGGCTATTATCTGTCACCCCTGCTCTGGAAGAAAGTCAAGAACGGATTGTCCGCCGGACGCGTCCAATCGGTCGCACTCAGGCTCATCTGCGAACGCGAGCATGAAGTCGAATCATTCATTCCCGAGGAATACTGGAGCCTGGAGGCTGACTTCAAGAAGGGCCGCTACTCGTTTACCGGTGATCTGGTCCAGTACAAAGGCGAGAAAGTAGAACTCAGGAACGAGACAGAGGTCCTGGCCATTATGAACGCGGTGACCGGTGACGCGTGCTTGATCACCGACATCCGCGAGATGGACAAGGCCGTTCGGCCCAAGCCCCCGTTTACTACGAGCAAATTGCAGCAGACCGCCGCCAATCGGCTGGGCTTTACCAGTAAGAAGACCATGCAGATCGCCCAGCAGCTGTATGAGGGCATCAATATCGGATCGACGCGCATCGGCCTGATCAGCTATATGCGTACCGATTCCGTTCGGGTGTCTGAAACGGCTCTCAAGGAAGTTCGCGACTTCATTGGCACTCACTATCCCGCCGAGTTGCCTGCCGAGACGCAGGTCTACGCGACCGACAAGAAGGCGCAGGACGCCCACGAGGCGATACGCCCGACCATGGTCGGCTACACGCCAGATTCCATGAAAGAACACCTCAACAAGGACCAGCTCAAGCTCTATACCATCATATGGGAACGCTTCGTCGCCAGCCAGATGAACCCGGCGAAGGTGCGTTCCACCGCGATGGATGTCGTGGCCGGAGAGGCACTATTCAGGGTCAACGCTTCGCGTGTCGTGGAGAAGGGATTCTACAAGGTCATCAAGTTGCTGGCCACAAAGGAAGACAAGGATTCTACCCTGCCGGAGTTGAAGGTTGGCGAGGAGCTCAAGCTGGAAGGCTACCGCTCGGAACAGCATTTCACACAGGGCTCGGCCCGCTTCACGGACGCGTCCATCATCAAGATGCTCGAGGAGAAAGGCATCGGCCGACCTTCGACATACGCTCCCATCATATCCGTACTCCTGGAACGTTATTATGTCACGCGCGAGAATCGCCAGCTGGTTCCCACCACGCTCGGCCGCATGATCAATGACATTCTTGTGGAATCCTTTCCCGATGTCGTGAACGCGAGCTTTACCGCCGGCATGGAATCCATGCTCGACGAGGTTGAGGAATCGAAACGCGATTGGGGCCTCGCACTCGGCGAGTTTTACGGTCCCTTCAAGGCAAGGGTTGACGAGATCATGGAGACATTGCAGAGTTTCCGAGGCACCCTGGATGAACCGACCGACGTTGTGTGCGAGAAGTGTGGCAAGCCCATGGTAAAAAAACTGGGCAGGTTCGGGTTCTTCCTGGCATGCACCGGCTTCCCCGAGTGTCGCAATACGAAGAGCATACCCCTGGCGCGTTGTCCCCGTCCGGATTGCGGCGGCGAGATAGTGGCCCGAAGGAAAGCCAAGGGACGTGGCCGCGAGTTTTACGGGTGCTCGCGCTACCCCGAATGCGATTTCATCACCTACTACAAACCGACGCAGAGTGACTGTCCGAAGTGCGGATGGTTCCTCGTGGAACGTTTTGACAAGAAGCGGGGATCCTACAAAGCTTGCATCAATCCTGCTTGCGATTACCTCCACAGCCAGGAGGACGAACATGTCTCGGACGATTGACGAATACCTGGCCTATCTGGCCGCGATACGGGCGCTGTCGCCGCGTACCGTTTCCTCCTACCGCGAGGACCTGTCGCTGTACGAAGCCGCCTGCGCGCGGGCGGAGGTGACGCCGGAAACAGCGACGGCGGCCGACGTACGTTCCTTCGTGGCCGGGCTGGTCCGAGGCGGCTACGCATCTGCATCTGTCAACCGCGCGATGTCGGCGGTCAAGGGCTTGTACCGCTATCTGCTGCGTTTCGGAAAGGCCAGTATCAATCCTGCCCGTGATTTTGAAACCATACCAGGATCAAGGAAACTCCCGGATTTCCTGTTCGAGGACGAGATGACCGCGCTGATCGATTCGACAGAAGGCAACGATTTTGCCGCAGTCAGGGACAAGGCGCTCTTCGAGACGCTGTATAGTACAGGCTGCCGCGTTTCAGAGATCTCGGGCATGACACTCGCCGCGATTGACCTGGTCGGGGGCAAGGTAAAGGTAAAGGGAAAAGGTGCCAAGGAACGCGTCGTTTTCCTTTCCGGCCCGGCCGTCGAGGCGCTCCGTGTCTGGCTATCGTATCGGCAGGCGCGGCTGAAGGCCGAGCGGCCATCGGATCGGCTGTTCCTGAATGCCCGCGGAGGAAAACTGACCGAACGCGGTATCGCCTGGATCGTCGAACGTCACGCGCTCAAGGCGGGAATGGGCAAGCGTTTGTCCCCTCACGGGTTCCGTCACTCCTTCGCCACCCACTTGGTAGGGAGAGGGGCAGATATACGCACCGTGCAGGCTCTGCTGGGCCACGAGAGCATTTCAACGACGCAGATCTATACGCACGTAGACATAGAACGGCTGCGTTCGGTATATGAACGGGCGCACCCCCACGCATCAGTCGTTACGGAGGATCGCAAATGAAGATTCGATCGACGACCGTCATCGCGGTACGGCGAGGCGGAACTGTTGCCATGGCCGGAGACGGTCAGGTGACAATGGGTACTACGGTAATGAAGAGCAACGCGCGAAAAGTACGGAGAATACACGACGGTACCGTGTTGGCGGGTTTCGCGGGAGCGACGGCGGACGCGTTCACGCTTCTCGAGCACTTTGAAGCCAAGCTGAAGGAATATGGCGGCGATCTTACCAGGTCCGCGGTCGAGTTGGCCAAGGACTGGCGGACCGACAAGCTCCTGCGCCGCCTGGAGGCCCTGCTCCTGGTAGCCGACCGCGAGAAGACGCTCCTGCTGTCAGGCACGGGGG
>SPCK01000333.1 GCA_004525355.1 Spirochaetales bacterium | reverse complement strand
GGACTGCGCGCCGGGAGCCCGCTTCTCGGTTTCCGGGATCGTGGCCGATCTGGCTGGAAATTCCACCAGTTTCGTCCTGCCGTTCTGGGGCTACAATCCAGACCCGGCTGATTTGCTGATCAACGAGATCGCCGGCGTCGGCTCGACTACTCATCCCGATGCTCTCGAGCTGTACGTCTCGGAAGCGGGAGATCTGGCCGGCTTGACGCTGTACGTGGGCGTGCGCGACGACTACGATTTACGTTATGTGTTTTCCGCCGGCCGGGTCTCGGCGGGAGACTTCATCGTTCTTCACCTGCGTCCCCAGGGTCTCGATACCGAGATCGACGAGCTTTCGGATCCTGCGGAATCGGGTGGCAAGGATGCCCTGCCCTCAGCCTGGGATTTCTGGTATCGGGACGGGGGAGGAGGTTTGCCCGACAGGAACGGGATACTCAGCTTGTATCGGTCTCCGACGGACGGCCTGGTCGATGCAGTCGCCTATTGTGAACGAACGTCGGAGTCGGATCAGAAGTATGACGGGTTCGGCACGGCCGCCTTCAAGAATCGCATGACCATCCTGGTGGAAAGTGATGCATGGCTGACGACAGGCGATACTCCCAAGCCGGAGGATTGCGCCCGCTCCATCGGCGTTACCAGTACGCGCACCCTGTGCCGTTCATCAGAATCCATCGACACGGACGGCAACGCGGACTGGCACATCGTGCCGACGAGCGGAATCAGCCTTGGCGCCGCCAATCATGATGATGTCTATCAACCTTGACGGCGGCGGGCGGATACGGGCTAGCAGGAGGTTGAAATAGTCGGTTGTCCTTCCAACACCCTCCTAAAGACTGTCCTTGAACATATTCTCGATGTCGTGTTTGGGGAGGGCGCCGACCTTCTGCTTGATGGGCTTGCCGTCCTTGAATACGATAAGCGTAGGGATGGAAATGACGTTGAAACGGCTGGCCAAGTCGGACTGGTCGTCCACGTTGACCTTGCCCACCTTGAGCCTGCCATCATAGGTCTTGGCGAGGTCGTCGATATGGGGGCCGATCATGCGGCAGGGCATACACCACTCCGCCCAGAAGTCCACCAGAACCGGAACGGTGGATTGTTCCACCTCGGCGGCGAAATTTGCCGCGGTTATTTCTATGCCTGCGTTCATAATCATGATTCTCCTTGATCGCGGAAATCGTATCCATGCTGGAAAGAAGTTCGGACTACTTCCCGCAAAGTAGAAAATACTGCGTGGAGGTCAAACTGTCAAAGGGTCATGCCGGTGTATTGAAGCTTTGTTTGCCGATGGGTATGCTCAGGCAATGCTGACTCAATACATGCAAATTCTTTTTACCATCCTCATCGTTGTCGATCCCATCGGAATCGTGCCGTTGTTCATCTCCGCTACCGCTCACCTGGACAAGGCGCGCAGGCTCAAAACCATGCACGAGGCATTACTCGTCGCGGGTATCGTGCTCTCGATTTTCATTCTTGGCGGCCGTTTCATCCTGAGCTTCTTCGGAATCAGTCCGGGCGCTTTCTATGTAGCCGGCGGCGTCATGTTCTTCCTCATTTCAATCGACATGCTCTTCGGCCAGCCGAAGCGTGCCAAGACGTCAAGCGAGGAGTCCGAGGAGGATTCCAGCTCCATAGCGGTATTCCCGCTGGCTATTCCAATGATCGCCGGCCCCGGTGCCATTACTACCATCATGCTGTACGCGACCGGGAAGGAATCCTGGCTCGTGGGCACCGGTCTCTTGTTCGGGGCGCTCATTCCCGTACTGGTGGTGATGTATCTGGCCATGCGCTCAAGTGGCCTGATCCTGCGGTTGCTGGGTAAAACGGGCGTTTCCGTTGTGGAGCGGATGATGGGCCTCATATTATCAGGCCTGTCCATCCAATTCGTATACGACGGCTTGCTGAAGCTCGGTCTGATCACCCTTCCCTGATCCGGAGTCGGCATGCACGACTTCATGTTGAAACGGTTCCTGCCATATTACCGCCCGTATCGGGTACTCTTCCTGGTGGACATGGGCTGCGCGCTCCTTCTGGCGCTCGCAGACTTGGTCTTTCCGGCTGCGACCGGGCGGGTAATCGACGTCGTCGTGCCAGCCGGCGACATGGGACGCCTCGCCCGGTTTGCCCTGGCGTTGTTGCTCCTGTACGCCGTTCGCGCCGGGCTTGAATACATTGTCGGATTCTATGGCCACGTGCTGGGCGTCAACATCCAGCGTGACCTGCGTCGCAATATCTTCAAGCACCTGCAGACCATGGACATCCGCTTCTTCGACGACACCAAGACTGGCCAGATCATGGCCCGCATAATGAACGACCTTTTCGACCTGGCCGAGATTTCCCATCACCTTCCCGAGGACGTTTTGGTGGCAGTCATCAGGCTCGTCGGCTCCCTCGTCGTCATGCTACTCATAGACTGGCGCCTTGCCCTGGTAGTATTCGCCATTATACCGGTGATGGCCCTGTTTTCATCGACTTTTCGCGACAAGTTCCGCAGAGCCTTCAAACAAAACAAAGAGACCATGGCGGCGATCAACGAACGCATAGAGGAGAGCATATCGGGAGTTCGGGTGGTACGGGCTTTCGGCAACGAGGTTTTCGAGTCACGTCGATTCGACGAAGGCAACGAGGAATTCCGTCGATCGAGGGTACGTTCGGTCAAGCATATCGGCGTATTCAGCTCTGGTGTCGGGCTCCTGTCCAATTGGGGCTTGGTCATCGTGCTGGCGGGCGGCGGATATGCGGCGATCAAGGGCGCCATCAGTCCTGGCAGCTACCTGGCTTTTACGCTGTACGTTTCACGATTCTTCCAGCCTTTGGATATTCTGGTCCGCTCCATGGAGATGTTCCAGGAAGGCGCCGCCGGATTCAGGCGGTTTCTGGAGATCATGGATACCGAGCCCTCCATCTTTGACTCGGCCGATGCGGTCGCCCTGCGGGACGTACGGGGCACGGTGTGTTTTTCCGACGTCGGCTTTCGATACGGCGACGGCCGCGCGCGCGTCCTGCACCGGGTAAACATCACGGTGGCCGCCGGAGAGACGGTCGCAATAGTCGGCCCCTCGGGCGCGGGCAAGACCACGCTATGTTCGCTGATCCCCCGCTTCTATGAGATCGAGGAAGGCGCGATCACCATCGACGGGCTGGACATTCGCCGCGCCACGCTGGACTCGTTGCGTATGTCGGTAGGCTTGGTCCAGCAGGACGTGTTCCTCTTCTCGGGCACCGTCCGG
>SPCK01000065.1 GCA_004525355.1 Spirochaetales bacterium | reverse complement strand
GCGCGCGAGCGTATGGGCGGACTGGCCACATTGGCTGCGAAGCGCTCTATTCCGGGAACGGCGGCCCGTATTGTTGGCGACCCGAAGAAATCGTCGGTTGTTACTGCGGCTCCCATCTCGATGATGACGTTCCCCGATATTGTGACCGATCGTATGGAGCGCGTCTCGGGCAAGAGGTCGGAGAAGTGCGGTGCCAGCTCCGGTTCCGGATCGGGGTTGCGGACGAAATAGTCGGTACCGCCGCCAAGGTGGACGGGCGTGGTATCGGCGGGGTGAATGGAGGCAAAGGCGGCTTCCTGAGAGCCGATAGCTCCGGGAGGCGAGGCCATGGTGGCGGCCAACCCAGCCGGAAGGACTCCGCGGTCCGCCAAAAGCCCCAGGCGCGACTCGAGAGCGGCGGGCAGGTCGGAGAAACCGGCGGCAAGTCGGGCCGCGGCGCGCCGTATTGAACCGTAGCCTGTACATCGGCACAGGTTCCCCTCGACGGCCGCCATCGCGGCTACAGGATCGACTCGCTCACCGGAGATCAGGAAGCCGGTCAGGGCGAGGATGAAACCCGGCGAGCAGAAGCCGCACTGGCTGGCGCCCTCGTCAAGCATGGCTTCCATGACCGGTGTAAGGCCGGCAGAAGCCAATCCCTCGATGGTTATCAGGTGCCGGCCGTCCAGCTCTCCCATGGCCAGGGTGCAGGAAGTCACGGCTTTCCATTCAATCGTGCCGTTGGGACCGGACCCGCCCATGAGTACCAGGCAGGCTCCGCAGTCGCCTTCGCGACAGCCCTCCTTGGTACCCTTGAGTCCGGCCGTATTCCGTATCCAGTCCAGCGCGAGCGATTCGTCGCGGACTTCCTCCTCGTACAAGCTCTCGTTGAGCCTGAAGCGTATGATGCGTTTCATGGCGTTTCCTTGCCTGGTCCACGCGAGCGGCCAGTTGGACGGGTGCAAAGCGAAAAGCTGGTTCGATCGGCGCGGAAGATACTACTGACTATATTGTAGGCCGCAAGGGACGCTTGCGCAACGCGCGTAGCGGTTTCCGCGGTCGGTGGGGAGGGTTCAGTCGTGTAAAACGGGTCGGAATTCCGGGGGCGCCGCCGGATTCGGCCGGACCACGTCAAGGTTCGTCAAAAAGGGGTACCATTTCGAACATATCAACGTCCACGAGGCCACGATCGGTCAGCTTCAGTTTCGGTATAACGGGCAGGGCCATGAATGAAAGGATCGTGAAAGGCGAATCGCCGGGCACGCCTTCCCTGCTGAAATATGCCTTGAATTCGGCTAGATGCTCAAGAACTTCGGCTGCCGGCTTGTCGCTCATGAGCCCCGCGACGGGTAGGGACAACTCGGCGATGACTGCATCGCCGTCGGTGATGACGAAGCCGCCCTTCATGGCGTTCAACCGGCGGGCGGCCTTGAAGATGGACGCGTCGTCCACGCCCGCGATGATCATGTTGTGCGAGTCGTGGCTGACCGTGGAGCCGATGGCACCCCGTTTGAGGCCGAGGCCGCGTATGAATCCCTTGCCTATGCTGCCCGATCCGCTATGTCGTTCGATTACGAATAACTTGAGGATGTCGCGACTGACGTCGGCTATGCACAGACCGTCAAGAACGGTCGGGCGTTCCCATGTGGATCCGGTAATGATGGAATTGGGCCTGGCTTCGATCACGCGGGCCTTGCCGCCTTTGTCCTGTATTATGAAATCCTTTTCTTCAAGCCACTTGATATTGACCGAATCCTTCACCGGCGGGACGGAACGGCGCTCGGCGCCGAATGAGTCGAAGGCAGAGGTTGGCATGCCGTTTTCAGCGACTACGACGCCGGACTTGATTACCCTATCGGCGCGAAAATCGGTGGGGTCGGAAAAAGCGACCAGGTCAGCGTGGTATCCGGGGGCGATGGCGCCGGAACGGCGCAGGCCGTAGTACTGGGCGGCGTTATGGCCGGCCATGCGCAGGACGTCCATCCACGGTATGCCGCCTGCTACGAGGGCGCGCACGGCCGCGTCGATGTGGCCTTCCTCGACGATGTCATTGGGGTGGCGGTCATCCGTACAGAGCATCATGCGCCTGCACGTGTCACGGTTCATGGCGGGTATCAGGTTCTCAAGATCCCGTGAACCTGAGCCCAAGCGCGCCATGATCCACATGCCCTTGCCCATTTTTTCAAGGGCTTCCCCGGGGGTGGTCGTTTCGTGATCGCTCCTGATGCCTGGAAGGATATAAGCCGATAAATCCTTGCCGGACAGGCCGGGCGCGTGGCCGTCGATGGCCTTGCCCGCTTCCCAGAACAATGACAACTTATCCAGCATTCGAGGATCGCCCTGGAGAATGCCCGGATAGTTCATTACTTCGCCAAGTCCGAGTACACGGTTCTCCCTGACGAAGGGAGCCAGATCGGAAGCGAAGAGCGATGCTCCAGCCGTATCGAAATGGGTGGCGGGAACGCACGAAGGGGCCATGATGTACACGTCCAGGGGTATACCCTCGGAGGCCCTGAGCATCCACATGATGCCGTCATAGCCCAGTACATTGGCTATCTCATGGGGATCAGCCACGACGCTCACCGTGCCTCGGGGTGTGGTGAGTCGGGCGTATTCAGAGGGGGCAAGGAGGCTTGATTCGATATGGACATGCGCGTCGACAAGACCCGGTGCCAGATAGCGGCCCTCCAAGTCGATCGCCGCCGCGGCTTTGATGTCGTCGTTTATGCCAACGATGAATCCCCTGAATATCGAAACGGTGGCATCTTCAAGCACGCGGTCGCAGAAATAGTCCACGACCCGACAGTGAGTAAGATTGAGGTCGGCGGGCATTCGTCCCCGTGCTACGTCTATGTACTCGGATGTCAGCATTTCGGTGTGTGGACTCTCTCCTCCATAGAATCGAAGCATTGTATCAGGCATCCGAGTCTTGTCAAACGGATTTTCCTGTTTTATGCATTTCCGTGAAAAATTATGAGGCTAGCCCGTACCATTACCAGGTTGTTGAAATAGTCTTTTACTATTCCAACAACCGTCGCGATGCCTGCAATCCGTACGGTGTGCATGGCCAAAGCGAGACTTTCGCAATGTTGAAAATAATACTTGCGCATTTGGATTTTGGAGCGTACGCTCTTTTCCTGAATCCAATAACCCCATAGGAGGCTTGCGATGGAGAAATTTTTCCAGCTGAAGGCGCACAATACGAATATAAAGACCGAGGTCATGGCGGGTATTACCACCTTCATGACCATGGCCTACATCCTGGCGGTCAATCCCGGCATCCTTTCTGCGGCAGGCATGCCCGCGGGAGGCGTATTCACGGCAACCGCGCTGGCTTCGCTTATCGCGACGCTGGTCATGGCCCTCATCGCCAACCTGCCCATTGCGTTGGCGCCAGGCATGGGACTGAACGCGTTCTTCGCGTTCGCAGTCGTTCTTGGCATGGGCTATACGTGGCAGTTGGCACTGACCGCGGTGTTCATTGAAGGCATCATTTTCATACTGATGTCGTTCTTCAATATTCGCGAGGCAATCGTCAAGTCAATCCCGACCAACATCAAGAAAGCTGTTTCCGTCGGTATTGGCCTCTTCATCGCCTTCATCGGCCTCCAGAATGCCGGTATCGTGGTCAACAACGATGCTACCCTGGTCGGGCTCGGCGCGATCACCAAGGGTCCCGCCCTCGTTGCACTCATCGGACTGGTCCTGAGCGGCGTGCTTCTTGCCCTCCGGGTAAAGGGCGCCCTGCTCATCGGCATCATCGCAACGACGATCATCGGCATTCCCTTCGGAGTTACCGCCGTTCCGCAGGGCTGGGCTCCCTTCAGGATGCCCGATGCACCGCTGTTGTTCCAGTTTGAATTCCAGAATATCTTCACTATGGACTTCGTGATTGTCCTTTTCACCTTCCTGTTCGTCGACATTTTCGACACCATTGGCACCCTGGTTGGCGTTACCACCCAGGCCGGTTTGATCACCAAGGATGGCGAAATTCCGCGCGCCAAGCAGGCCCTGCTTGCCGATGCCATCGGTACCGTCGCCGGCGCCGCCCTGGGCACCTCCACCGTTACCTCGTACATTGAGAGCGCTTCCGGCGTGGCCGAAGGCGGACGCACCGGCCTGACCGCGTTGACCACCGCCGGTCTCTTCGGCGTGGCCCTCTTCCTGTCTCCGGTGTTCCTCCTGGTTCCCGGAGCCGCGACCGCCCCCGCCCTCATCCTGGTAGGCTTGTTCATGCTGAGCCCGGTAAAGGAAATCGATCTTTCCGACTTCACCGAGGCCATTCCCGCGTTCATCACCATAATCTTCATGCCGCTGACCTACAGCATCGCGGAAGGCCTGGTATTCGGTATCCTGTCCTACATCTTCATCAAGGCCATCACGGGCAGATTCAAGGACATCACGATCGTAACCTGGGTCGTGGGCGGATTCTTCATCCTGAAGCACCTCCTGTAGTCCCGAGTCTTCTGTCGATAAAAAAACGGTCGCCCGAAATCGGGCGGCCGTTTTCTTTACAGAGTCGCCTCGATCAAGGCAGGATGGGTTTGCCGTCAAAACCGTACGAAAGCAGCTCTGATACGGATTTGCCGTCGGTGCTCCTGCTGAGTACGACGCCAGTCAGGGGTACGGCAGGGTGATACCAGGTTTCGGTCTCGATGTTGAAACCCATGACTTTCACTGAAGCCTTGATGTAATTGGTACCACTGAACGAACCAGCCGGTACGGCGATCGTGCCTCCGTCGATGAACTTGTCGATCTTTACAATCATATTTTCGTAGGCGCTGCGCGCGAAGGTGTTGTAGAACGTCATTTCATCGCCTGATATGACCTGGATTTCGCCTTTTTCGTCCCGGTTCTTCATCCAGACCATCCTCAGTTGTGAATAGGTTCCCGTGACAATCGCCTCTTCGTAGCCGGAGAAGCATACCTGCGATACCGTTTCGTTACCCTTCCGGTCAACGGTGCTCATCTCGAGTACCCAGCCATCCTTGTCCTTGCGAACGAGGAGCGTCTTGCTCACCGATTCCCGCTTACCCTTCACTGTGGAGCCGATGACGATGTATTGGCCGGCCTTCCAGGTGATGGGGCGAACAAAATGGGTCGATGCAGGGAACGCGGTTCCCGAAGAAGCCCAATAGGCATCCATGGGCGACGACGCGGGCGGCGAACTGGCGCAGGAAATAGCCACCATGGACACCAGTACCAATGCGGCAAACAACATTCTTCTCATGGCTTCCTCCATTGATTCAAGAAACGTTGGAAAGTATAGCACGCTGCAGACAAACCGCAGATGCGGGCTGTCTGCAACTACATTGATGCTTCGATTGCGTTGCATACCGAAAGAAATGCGGGCAATCGCGAAGGGAACTGGCAAAGTGACCGGCTTTGTCAGCACCCTGATAGGCATGGTCCTGAGTAAAAATCAGGCAGCCCCTGCGCGCCGACCGGGTTTGCGGCTCATTCCGGGGGCGTTTCGGAGGCCTGTTCCTTGAATCGTGCAGCCTTGTAGGAGCCAAGGAGGATGGAAACGGGTTCCAGAATGGGAATGTTCTCACAGATGATCTTGACGATTACCGTCATGGGTATGGCAAGCACCAACCCGGCGAAACCCCAGAGCCAGCCCCAGGCCAGCAACGATACGACGATCACGAAAGGTGACAGTCCCAGGTTGTCGCCCTGAAGCTTGGGCTCTACGAAATTGCCCAGCGAAAAGTTGACGACGACCATGACGAGCGCCGACGCCACGATGGGGCCGGGCGCTGGCCAGAACTGCACCAGCGCGAACAGGGCGACCCCGGCGCCGGATGCGATGGATCCGATATGGGGGATGAAATTCATGATGAATGAAATGACTCCCCAGACGATCGGGAAATCCATGCCGATCAGGCTGAGAAGCAGACTGACTATGATGCCCGTCGCCAGGCTGATCATGAATTTTACGGTCAGGTACCGGGCAACCTGCGTGATGGTCCCGGAAGTGATACGCTGGATCCGATCTGAAATCTTGCCGGCGAAGGCCAGCTCGACGCGCTCGCGGAAATGTCCCAGTTCCAGGAGAAGGAACACCACGAACAGGATCACCATGACCGTGTTGCCAAGGAACGTGAAGAACGACTCGGAGAAACTGAGCGCGAAGACCTGGACTCGGACGCGTAGATCCAATTGTCCCCAGAGGTTCTGGAATAACGTAAGCTGCTCGTCATAGGGGATCTGCAACAGGTGAGCGATGCGATAGTATATCTCGGAGAAGCGCTGCTCGTACTTCGGATACAGGCTCACGATCGTTCGCAGGCTGCTGTAGAGCACGAATCCGACGAAATAAACAACGACGCCCAGAAACAGAACGATGACGATCGCGCCAAAGGCCCGAGGTATTTTTATCTTTTCGAGCAGGATTATCAATGGTTCCAGGACAAAGGTCAGGAGTACGGCGATGACGAAGGGCAATACCACCGGGGTTGTCAGCTTGAGGGCCGCTCCCGCCAGTATCAGGGCGATAAACCCGAGTAGGAAGAGATTGACTCTGGCAAAATTGAAGCCCCTGAACCTGTCGTCGTTATTGTTGGCCATGGAACCCCCCAAACGATTCTAGGTCAGGCAGGCTGTCGCGTCAACGTATGCCATGACCGAATATGTCTGGACGGTCGGCAACGGTCGCCACGGTGCCGCTTAAAAAGAAAACCCGGCGGTTCTGTCCGCCGGGCAAATTGTGTGAGTGAAAGACCCTTGGCTCAGTTGGTCCGCTGGACGGTCTGCATGGAGACGTAGGCTTCCGCGCACCCGGGCAAGGATCGCACCCTGCCGAGCCAATTTTCCGCTGACGTCTTGGACGAATAGGGGCCGATGCGAACCCGGTAGAGGGTTTGACCGTCCACGTCCTTGAGCGTTATGACCGACGCCAGGCCCTTGGCGCCAAGATCGCGCTGCAGGTCCTCGGAGCGCGAGCGACTGGAAAAACTACCGGCCTGGATCCAGTACTCGGTTGCAGTCGTGGTTTTTTGGACAGTCGGCTTGGCGGTCGCCGGCGCGGGTTTCGCGGTCCCGGCGGGCGGCGCGGGTTTGTAGCCGGGCGTAACCGCTTTTGGCGTCGAGGTCGTGGCGGCTGCGCCTGTCCCGATGGCGGGGCGGCCATCGGAGCCGGGAAGGCTCTGCGGGCTGGGCTTGTCGCCGTATACGATGATGACGCTGTCTCCGGTAGGAGCGGGTTGGGACGCCGCGGGAACAGGGGCGGGTTCAGTCTCGCGTACATAGGCTTCGGGTGAGATTGTTCGCGGCGGAGCCGCACCGGCAATGGCCGCGGGCGCCGCCGAAGAATCCGCCGAGGGCAGAAAAAGGGCGACGGCAATGCCCGACGCGACTACGAGTACGATTGATATCGATACGACGGTCCAGAGGACCTTCCTGGTTTCCAATGGCATCGTCTGGCCCCTCCCGGTATGGCACGCACATGGGGCTACGCGCCCACTCCCTTCAATTATCGGTACGACATCGGACTAATTGAGCTTGACCTGAGCGGGCGCCGCGCTTTGCTCTCTCTTGACCGATCATGATGCTGCCCGGTCAAGGGGAGAGGTCGACCACGGCGCTTTCCACCCGGAAGCGCAACCGGGCCAGGTCGCCGTCGTTCCTCACTACTCGTACGATGTCCGCGTATGACGCTCCCGCGATCCAGAGCGATTTTTGGCGTCCGATGCGCTGGAGTACGCGGCGAATCGATAGCCCGTCCCGCGCTCGGCTTCGAGCAAGGCGCAACGGGAGTGGGGCCCGGACCTCCAGGATGCGGGCGCAGAGGACGGCCTGCGGCAGGCGATAGAGGATCGCCGCGTTTATGCAGACGCGTCTTCCCGAGTCGGCGTCTTCCAGAGCCTTGTCCAGGAGAGCCAGCATTGCAGGATGCACGATGGCTTCGTAGCGCCGCATGAGCTCGGGATCGGCGAATACCCGGGCTCCGATCCTGGTGCGGTCGGGTGTACCGCCAGAATCCAGAATTTCCGGACCCAGCAGGTCGACGACCGCGTCCGCGTTCGCTTCAAGGGCGCGGTGGCCGAGGTGGTCGACGTCGATGCAGGTCCATGACCATTCTTCAAGGATGGAGGCCACTGCGTTTTTCCCCACGCAGTAGCCGCCGGTCAAGCCGATTATCAATGCATGTCCCCCCAGGTGGCGGCTATTTCAACACCCACCCTGAGCGGTATCGACAACCGGTAGGCATCGGCCATCGCAGTCTCGACGGCGGCAGCCGTTTCCCTCGCCGTGGATTCAGGCGCCTCGATTATCAGTTCATCGTGCACCTGCAGGAGGAGCCTGGCATCGGGGAAGCGCTCGCGGAGGACCGCGTCGACGCGGAGCATGGCCAGTTTCATGATATCCGCGGCCGAACCCTGGATGGGCGTGTTGACGGCTACCCGTTCGGCTCCCTGGCGCTCGTTGGCGTTCCTGCTGTCAATGGAGCGGATAGGGCGGCGTCTACCCAGGATGGTTCGGACGAAACCTTCGCGGCGCGCCGCCTCGATGGTATTCCGTATAAATGCCGCAACGCCGGCGTAGCGCTGGAAGTACGCATCGATGAAGCGCTGGGCTTCGCTGCGTGGTATACCCAGTTCCTGGGCCAGGCGAAAGGCCCCCATGCCATAGATTACCCCGAAGTTGATGGTCTTGGCCGCCCGGCGCTCGGAAGCGCTCACCTCGTCCTCCGTTTTGCCGAGGATCAGGGCCGCGGTGCGGCGATGAATGTCCGCTCCCTCGGTAAAGGCCTTCTTCAGCTCCGGGTCGTCGGACAGGTGGGCGAATACCACCAGCTCGATCTGGGAATAGTCGGCTGAGATCAGCGTCTTTCCCGGAGCCGCGACGAAGGCCTTTCGTATACGGCGCCCTTCTTCCTCGCGGACGGGAATGTT
>SPCK01000217.1 GCA_004525355.1 Spirochaetales bacterium | reverse complement strand
GTCGCCATGCTCTTGATGACGTGTGCGACATTCTCCGACGCCAACGCGCCGATAGCGGGACGCTGCAGGCCAAGTTCGACGACGGCGCAGGGCCTGCCGGACAGGTCGACAACGGCCCTTGCCAGGGCCTCATCCAGCGGAGCGTACGCGTACCCGAACCGCGCCAGCCCGATCGCGTCACCCATAGCTTGCCGCAGGGCGGTTCCTACCGCCAGGGCGCAATCCTCGGCGCTGTGGTGGTCGTCGACTTCCAGGTCGCCGGTACAGGCGAGGCTCAGGGAAAATCCGGCATGCAGGGCGAGTGTTGAAAACAGGTGATCGAGAAATCCGATACCCGTACTCACGTGAGTGAGACCAGGGTCCAGGGATAGGACGACATTCACCGCCGTCTCCCGTGTTCGCCGTTCAATGGCTGCAATTCGTTCAGTCGCGCTCACAGGAACCTCCTGACTGCCTGCAGGGCGTCACGCAGGCGGGCATAGTCGCGTTCATCGCCCGGGCAGGTGATGCGAACCGCGTCGGCGAGCCCGGGCGATTCCTCGAATCCGCGAATGGCGATACCTCGTTCGGCCAGGGCCCGGACCAAGCCTGGGGCGTCGGCGACGCGCGCAAACACGAAATTGGCTTGGGATGGAACAGCTCGCGCTCCGGAGGCGGTCAGGACGTCAAAAAGGTCCGCGCGTTCCGTCAGTACGCGTTGCACCGAGCCAGCCAGGCCATCCCGATCCTCCAACGATGTACTTGCGAGCTCGGCCGCCAATGGCGAACTTGGATAAGGCGACCCGGCGGCCCGGAGCTTGTCCGCCTCGCAACACGTCGGCGCTAGTACGTAACCGACCCGGAGGCCCGCGAGGCCATAGGCTTTGGAGAAAGTCCGGACGACGTACGCGCTTTCCACGGTCGACACGACACCGGTCGGATCGTCATCTGCAAATTCGGCGTATGCCGCGTCAAACAGGAAGGCGACTCCCGCTTCCTCGCAGGCCCGGGCCAAGGACATCGCCTCGGTTCGCCCGAGGGCGGCTCCCGTCGGATTTGACGGATTGGCGAGACAGACGAGACCGAGGGATGGACAGCCCCTGACAGTCTCCAGCGCTTCGGCCAGCGGGAAATTATCGCTGTCGAACCAAGGCAAGGCGACGACTTCCGCGCCGCGCCCCCGCGCGTAGGCCCCGAACATGGCGAACGCAGGCTCGAACACGAGCGCCTTGGCACCGGGGGCGAGCCTGGTCGCACAGACCCGCGCGATGGCCTCGTCGCCGCCGGCAGTGCATACCACCCGACCAGCGTCCACCTTCCAGAACCGCGCTATGCTCGCCTCGAGCTCGACGAATGACGGGTATCGAGCCAACGATGTTCCGTCCATGGACGCCATCCGTTCCAGGGCTGATTCGAAAGGACGACCTTCGTTGGCATCCAGGAATAGATCCACGCCCGGTTGCGGGCTCCGCGGAGAATATCCCCTTGCGTTTCCGAACCAGGGAGGTCGGGATGCCGCCCGGATTCTCGATACGGTTCGCGCTTGCGCACACATGGCTTGCTCCTTCATGGCACGATCTGGCAGGGAGACGTGATGACTATGCCGGTGCCGCCCAACTCGCGTATCTGCCGTATCAGGGCGGGAAGCGATGAACGGGGAGCCGCCACCTTGACCGCGTAGCCTGAATCGCCTCGGAGGCGCGATACAGTGGGTTCTTTCATCGCCGGTAAAATGCTGATCAACCCTTCCAGCCGGTCCGCATCCACGTTCACCTCGAGCATGACCCGTTCGCGCGCGTTCATGACGCTCTGAATGAGCAGCGCAAGGTGCTCTATCCGTTCGCGGCGCTCCGGGTTCTCGAGGGACCGCGGATTGGCGTACAGGCGGGTGGTACTGCGCATCAGCTCTTCCACGACGAACAACCCGTTGGCCCGCAGCGTTGAACCGGTCGCCGTATTGTCGACAATGCAGTCCGCGTCGTCTGGGGGGAACGCCTCGGTGGCGCCGTATGACCTGACAAAGACCGCGTCGAGACGCCGGTCGGCTATCCAGCGACGCGTGATGTTCTCGTACTCGCTTGCCACGATGAGCTTGCGGGCCGGGAGGCGGCCATCCTCCAGAAACCCCTCGGATACCGCCGCCACCAGGCGTACCGGATCGAGGCCCGTATCCAGGATTTCCACCAGTTCCGCGTCGAGTTCATTCACCCAGTCGGCTCCGGCGAAACCGAGATCGCGACTGCCCACGGCGAGCATCTCCACGATGTTCTGCGGCTTGAGTACCTTGATGTCCAGGCCGTCCAGCGAGCTGGAAGGGCGGTAATCCCGATCTCCGACGCGAACGGGGATGCCCGCCTCGGCCATCAGCTTCAAAACGCCCTCCTGCATACGCCCCTTGGGCAGCCCCAGACGCAAGCCACGGTTCATGGTTTCCATTGCAATAGCCCCTTTCCGGATACCACCCGGGAATTACTATCCCCGAGGGTGTAAAAAAACCGGCCCATTGGCCGGTTATCGTATCCGGAAAACTACCCGGAAAACGAAAACGCCGGCCCCTGCGGCCGGCGTATCGTCCCGAAAGTCCCTTGAAGGACCTAGGTGTAAACGATCATCGCGACCGCGGATGCGTAGCCGTGATGATGGAGATGCTGAAACTGCGAGAAAACGATGTTACTCATCGGAGTAACATATACTCCACCTCGCCGCTTTTGTCAAGCGTTAAAACACAAACCCAACTCGAAATCGCCTGCCGTCGTCGAGAAGCGAACGGCCATGACCGGGGCGATCTTTGGCCACGAAATCTGGTGATTCTGTCCTTTTACAACCACCGGAGGCGAAATATCCAGATCCAGGTCAGGAAAAGCGGTAATGGCGTTGCCCGCAATGATATTGATAATCTCTCCCACCAGCCCGGCCGCAGTAGCGGCTCGATCCTGCTCGCTGGAATATTCAACGCCTGAAGCCTTGAGGAGCGCATCGACCATGTCCAGCGGCAGACGTATGGCCACAATACCCTGCGCGGCGCCGGCAAGACCGAGTATGCCGGAAACGCCCCACTCGTGATCCTCGGTACCGTCGCCGGTCCGCTCCGGGGAGGCAGTCGCCTCAAGACCGAACATCTGGGAGAAAACGCCGCGCACGGCGGCAATGAAGGGTTCTGCAGTGGATGTTTTCATCAGTTCTCCTTGAGTAGGAACGATCCGGGAACAGCGCGTCGCGGAGCTTCGACTTGTGCGTAACGGAATACCCTACTAGAATATGGCGGATCATGGTTGCCATCAAGGGCTTTCGCGGCCGGTTTCCATTATTGTCCGCTCCACTTCTGTGCTTGGCGGCCTTTATCATAGGCCTGCCGCTTCCCTTACCCCGGTGGATCTTCCCGGTTCGTACGGTTGTGGCCTACGGTCAGGGCCGATCGGCCCGGATTGCCATAGCCGAAGCCGCGGGGTTCGTCCATGCGGGATCGGCAAGAATCGTTGTCAACCGGCCGCCATCGGCCGACGACTTCGCGGCGGCCCGGGGCCTGTACCATGAACGAGGCATACCGGTTCTTTTCCAGGATGCAGGCGCCGGGCATCCTGAGCTTCCTCTGGCGTCCTGGTCCATTGATTACGACTCTCTTGCGGCCAGCCTGCCTCTGACACTCCTGTTTGCCCCCTGGGTCGAAAGCGCCGATTCCCTGGAAATCAGGACAGGTTCAACAAGGTTGTTTTATGTATCCGCAATTGAAAACGGCGGCCAGCTCCTGTCTCTCGACAGGCGCCTCACCGTTGCCATCGACGCCCCCGAGTACGGCGACGCCTTCATCCCTGTTGAAATCATTGTCCGCGATGGCGCGGAACTGGCGCGGACAGCGATAACCGTGCCAGCCGGCGGTGGCCTCAAGCCCCGTATACTCATGGTAAGCGACCGGCCCGTACAGCGAAGCGCGGTCGAGGCATTGTTCCCCGTACGCAAGATTCGTCTGTCGGAATTGCCTTCCAGCGATCCATTCAGCTATGAGTTGATCATCCTCGACGGCCTGCCCCTGTCCACTATCGGGGCAGCCAACGCGCGGATCCTGGCGAGCGTGGTCGAACGGGGAGCCGGAAGCATCCTCGTCGCCGCGGATTCACCAGATTTCGGTAAAGCGGGCGACGCGCCACCCCTGGAACGCATACTGCCGGTGGACCTCGCCCCACGCTCCCTGAAAAACCTGCCCGACCTGGCGATGCTTATCCTCATCGATGTGTCCGGCTCGATGTTCGGCAATAAATTATCGCTTGCAAAGCTCGGAGGCATAGAAACGCTGGGCAACCTCAAGCCCAGCGACCTCGTTGGCGTGATGATCTTCTCCGAGGACAGCCAATGGCTGTATCGATTCGAACGGACCGACGACCTTGAGCCGTCCAGGGACCTGGCGCCGCTGTCCGCGGGAGGCGGTACCCGCATGTACCCCGCGCTGAGGGAAGGCCTCGCCGAATTGGAGCGCGCCCCGATGCCGGTCAAGCACGCGCTGATAATCAGCGACGGCGTCACCGAACCGGCGGACTTCGGAT
>SPCK01000116.1 GCA_004525355.1 Spirochaetales bacterium | reverse complement strand
CGCAGGTGAATTCGATCAGGGTAGGCTCCCTCGCCCATGCAAGTCGAGGATGAATCGCTTGAGCTCGGCGACGATCGGCATGAGCGGATAGTCCAGATCGTCGACCATCACGATGCGAACATCGACCCCGCCCAGCGGCTGATGCTCCAGTGTGAATTCGACCGGAGTGCTGCTGGTTTGCTCCATGAACTGCAGGACCGCGTCCGCCTTGAATTCCTTTCGGTAGTACAGGTGCGTCTCTTTGCGTTTCAGGTTGACGAGTTCTATTACTTTCATTATCTACGATTGTAGTCCGACGACAGGGTCAGGTCAAGATTGGCGGGAACCACGTGCCGCGATCAATCATAACTGTACACGTAAGCCAGTATCTCGTTGGCTGTCTTGCGAGTGATTTTCACGAATTTTATGTGCATCGAGGTACCGTTGCGAAGCTTGCTTACGCGAACCACGCTGGCATACGCGAAGAGATTGCCGCCGCCCACGTCGAATTCCAACTTGATGAAATCTCCTGCGTTGACGGGACTCATGGTCTGCATCGACATGCCTCCGGCGGACACGTCGGTGATGATGCCGGGTACGGCCGCCTTCTCGACCTGGATCGTCTTGACCACCTTGCCTCTGTCCCTGACCGCGTGCACGTGCACGAGGTAGAATCGGCAGGACAGCCGTGCTTCCCGCCTTTGGTGGCGCCGTGAAGGCATGGGCTTGATGTTGTCGCTGTGCGAAAGCACCAGCAGGCGGCGGTCGTCGATATTGATCAGGCCGCCGGATCGGGTCTGGAAGCTGTACCCGATATGGTTGCCGGCGTAGAAGAAAACTGTCAGCTTGGAACCCCGCGGAAATTTGATGGGAACGCCGAAGGCATCCAGTGCGGGTTCCACGTACATCGCGCGTTGTTCGTTCAAGGCGAGTATGGACGAATAGTGGGCTTCGCGGGTGGTGACCAGGGACAGGGGCGTCCTGGTCTTCAATTGGCGGGTGGATCGGGCTGGGCTTCCGGAGCTCAAGCGGAGTTGGAGTGCCTCCCGAATCGAGAACAGGCGCCCTTTCTGTTCCTCGGCGCCTTCCTCTGTGTCTGCATGACGCTCTATATATTTGAAGGTGTTTTTGATGAAATTGTTAAGCTGGGTTCTCGATCCGAAAACCGATTGGGGGCCGGAGACCCCGATTTTTCGGGCATAATGCTCCAGGAATTCCGCTTCCGCGTCGGAAAAGCCAGTGTCCACCGCGCGACGGCGGAAAGCGCCCTTGCTGAATCCCTGGGTCGCGCGGATATTGCTCAGTAGGGGGGATCCCGACGCCAGTTTCTTGATTACGTTGTAAGCGACGATCAAAAATAAGATGACTCCAACCACGATAAGGAAGGTTTTCGTATCCTGAGGGTCGGTTTGTTTCCAGTATGTCTGGGCAAGCATGAATCGCGCGTTCATGATGATGTGAGAGCCCCCGTCGCGGCCTTGAAGAATAGGTCGAGCCTGGGCAGTATCTCGTATTCGGCCAAGTCTCCTATCAATACGCCGTCACGGCTCTCGAAGGCTCCGGCAAGTTCGCGCAGGATGTCGTTGAAGCCGTCGAAAAACTCGCCGACGTTCTTGCCGTCTACAGAGAAATCAGCGGCGCCCGGTACCGCTCGTGAGAATTCCGGCAGAAGACGCACGGCCTTGTTGATCAGCTCGACAGTCACCATCATGGTCTTGATGGCGTCTGAATCCTTGCCCGTCTGCATGCGCACCGACACCTCGGCAAGCTCCGGGCGCAGATTCTCAAAAATCCTGGCGGCTGTCTGCATCGAGCCTGCCGGATCCTCGAGTTCGGTCAGACGTTCGTTGAAGAAGAACGTGATCTTGGCGGCGGCGATCGGCAAGCCCGCCGGGCCGGCTTCCAGTTCTGCGGCGAAGGCGTCCAGGAACGATGCTTCCTCGGCGGCATACAGGCCGTCGAAGACGTTCCGGTAGCGGTCCCAAGTCTTAACCACGGCGGGAAGGTTCGCCGCATCGGCTTTTGCGGCGGCATCGATAAGTTCAAGGAGCGTACGAATGGCGCTCGCTCTCATGGTTGTTGATGATTCCGCCGAGATCTCGAGCCTGCCTGGGCCGTTACCGGGCCTATCCGCGATCGAAGGCAGCGTGTCCGCGTCTATCGGCGTTCCGTCCAGCTTGATGGATACGATGATACCGCCGGCCGCCTCGAGACGACCGTCCAGATCGCCCAGTATCTGTCCCAGGCTGAGTTCTTCCGGATTCAGGTCAGCTGGTGTTCCGTTCACGATGATTTCCATGATGTTCCCCTTTCATGACGGACCGGCATTACCGGAATTTCGCTGGGTGGCGAACTGTTATTGGTTTTGCTTGCCAAAATTGTCAAGCGCCGTGGATTGGCTTTCCATCTGGCCCAGCACGCCTTCCATCATACCATATTTTCTCTTCAGGTCATCTTCCTTGCGCGCCAATTGCTCGTCGAGCGTAGCGATGCTTTGCTGGGAACGCGCTATCTGCCCGTCCAGGGTTGAAGTCTTCAGTGAAATGATGCCGCCGGTCTCGACGTATCCCTTCATCAGGTTGTCGATCTTGACGGCGGCACCCGAATCGACGATCAGGTCCCTGTCGCTGTCGAACCCCAACGATTCCTTGCTGCGAATGAAGTTTTCCTTGAGGGCACGATCGAGGGTGGCTTCGTTGATCTCCAGATAGCCGCGCAGGCGGGTCGCGTCATATCCCGTACCGGAACTGGCATTGGTGGTTACCCCCATGGAGGACAGGAGGGCCGTGCCCGCACTGGTCTCATACGGATCCATCACGATGCGCTGGAGGGTTGTGCGTATGCTCGAAAGAGTCGTATCGCCTTGAAGCAGCCCCAGGCGCTCTTCATACGTCTTTTTCTCTTCCGGGGTAAAATAAGAAATTTCGTCAAGGATTGCCGGGTCGTTCCTGGTCAGGATATTTATCTCGGCGATCAGGCGGTTGTACCTGCCGACCAGGTCGATTACCGCTTCCTTGGCCGCGGTACGGTTGGGTTCGATGACGAGGTTGATCGGATCGTTCGATGCGCGAATAGCGTCGATGATGACGCCCGGTATCAGGTCGTCGATCTTGTTGGTGGAACGGGTAATCTCGATGCCATCCATGGTCAGGATGGAGTCACGCGCGGTTTCCACCGGATTCTTGGGCTTGAAGCCTGCGACCTCGGTCGGGTCGAATATCCGTATCGACTTCACGCGCACATCGCGATGGGTGTTGGCGTTCCTTACGCCCAGGCCGCCTATCGAATCCGCATAGGCCGACAATGGTACGCGAATCGTCTTGAATCCGCCGCCCGCCTCCAGGGGAGGAAGCGAAATGGAGCGGCCAGTTCCGTCGATAAGATAGAGGACGCTGCCATTGTCCACACGTGGCGGATCGGGTGTCGGCGCCCAGGGGGGCAGAACCGCGTCCGATGGTGCGCTTTCCACCCGTAGGCCTTCGTATTCGATCGCGCCCGTAGCGGGTATGGACGGCCCCGGAGGAGGACCCGAGACCGCCGATGCTGTTCGATCGGCAAGTTCGATCTCGATTTCCATTACCAGGGTTTTGGCTGGTATCGAAGAGCCCAGGCGGGCCGCGGCTTCACCACCGGGTGCTATCGACAATAATCCGCCGGAGCTTCGTACTTTCGAGGTATCGAGGTCCTTCTCGAAACGCGATACGGGATCGAGGGGCAGGTCGCGCCTGCTTGACGTCCCTGGCTCTATGAGGCCGGCGGACAGGCCGAAGTCTTTTGCGGACTCTGAGAACTCCAGGCGGTTGGCGGCTCCGGTTCGCAGCGACTCTATGACGAGCACCCGGGAATCGGCGGTGACGTTCACCGCCTGTGCCCTGACATTGTCTCCGCCCTTGCGATTCAGGGCGGTCACGAAGTCGTTCAGGGACCCGCCGGAAAAGGTGAGGCGTACAGATCCGTCGCCGGTTCCGAACGTGTAGGTTCCCGCAGGTACCTTGTAATCGGAGGGAAGCTGGTCGGACATGAAGCGATCGGCCGCTGCGGTCTGGATCACCTTGATTGATTTGGTTTCCTCGATGGCTTCACGGGTGGCAGTCGCGGTAAGGATCGAGGGATCGGAAGACGTGGCCATGCGCTCGTTGAAGGGATTCTGGAATGAGTAGAGAGCGCGTGCGCTTTCGCGTAGGGAGGAAAGGCGTCGGCCAAGATCGAGCCAGATGGTCTTCTGGAGCTTGATCTTGTCAAGATTCGCCGCAGCGCGGTCACGAGGGATGCGCTCGACTTTCATCAGGTCTTCTATGAGTTTCTTGGTATCGTACTTATTCGTTACACCTGGAATGCTGATATCCGACATCGGGCCTCCGGACTCCCTTCGCCTGGCTTGGGAGACCACTTGCGACCTACGGAAGCCCGTACGCAAGAGGCTTTCCACGGCCTGCGGTAGTCGCTACGAGACACGGTAGCGGCCAAAGCTGTCATAGCGGTTCCGCAGACCGGAAAGTCTACGCCCGCTCGTCGAATAGGATGCCGATCACCTCGCGAATGCGTTCGTGAGCATGCTGAACCTCGGCGGGCGGTATCTCCCGTATAACCTTATCGGTCTGGGTGTCGATGACCTTGACTACTACCTCGCCGAGTTTCTCGTTCAATGTGAAGGACAGCCGCCTGTTGAAGGCTGCGCTTACTCTGGTGAGTTCCGCCAGCACCGTATCGATGGCGACGGGCGATTCTGTATTCATTATGTCCGTGCGAGGTTGCCCGGTGGAGACCCTGAAGCTTTCCTTGGCCTTTGCGGTCGTGTGGGGGAATATTGATTGAGCCGCGTTTACGGCGGAAATGTCGATAGACATACGCTCCTCCTGAAAGAAAAGGCACGGGGAGGGGGGCGCGATCCCCTCCCGTACCAGAAAATGCTATTCGCTGCAGAAAGACGACGTCCAGGAAGCTCTCCGTCGCGAATAATGAACGGTTTACATTAACCCAACAACTGCATGACTGACTGGGTGCTGGTGTTGGCCTGGGCCAGCATCGCTCCGCCTGCCTGGGAGAGGATACGGTTCTTGGTGAACTCTACCATCTCGCTGGCCATGTCGGTGTCGCGTATGCGGCTCTCGGCGGCCTGCAGGTTCTCGGCGGCGATGGAAACGCCCTTGGCGGCCATTTCAAACCGGTTCTGATAGGCGCCGAGGTCCGCGCGCTGCTTTGATACGGTCCTGAGGGCCGCATCGAGCATGCCGATGGACGAGTTCGCCCTTTCCGGGTCCTCAATGTTAATGCCCTCGTTGGTGCCTTGGGCTCCCTGGAGACCAAGGGCTTCGGCGGTCATGGTTCCGATGTAGATGCGCTCGTTCTGGTCCATGTTGGCGCCGACCTGCAGCTGCATGATCTGCCCACCCTCCTGCGAGAAGCGGCCGGTCAGGAGATTCATGCCGTTGAACTGGGCGTGGCTGGCGATGCGGTTTACCTCATCGACCAACTGGGAAACCTCCACCTGTATCTGCATGCGATCTTCGGCGGTATAGATACCGTTGGCGGATTGCACAGACAGCTCGCGGACGCGGTGCAGAATGTCCTGCGTCTCCTGGAGATATCCTTCGGTGGTTTGGATGAAGGATACGCCGTTCTGGATATTCTTGGTTGCCTGGTTCAAGCCGCGGATCTGTCCGCGGAGTTTCTCGGAAACCGCAAGTCCGGATGCATCGTCGCCGGCGCGGTTGATCCGCATACCGGAAGACAGCTTCTCCATGTTCTTGCTGAGCTCGAGCTGGGTGTTGCCAAGAGTCCTCGACGAATACATCGCGCTCATGTTGTGGTTGATAATCATATAACCCTCCTTGCAGGACTAACGTCGCGGCGATCCGTGCCGCGCGTCCCGTGCGCATGGCTTTGGGGGCCGGGAAATCAAAGGTTCGCGCCCCTTCCCGTCCGTTCTTGCCCCTGCGGCGGGGTGCCGCGCCCCTTGTGAGGGGGAGCGTCTCTCCGCCGGCATACGCATGAAGGTATTTTTCAAAGACCGCGGGCTTTTAAAAGCCCAATGTCAAAAGAGTGAAAGCGGAGGAGCGCCCGAGGGAACTCCTCCTGATCACCTGCATCCTACAGTATACTCCCTTACTGGAGCAACTGCAATACAGAAGCTGTTTTCTGGTTCGCCTGGGCAAGCATCGCGCTTGAAGCCTGCATCAGGATCCTGTCTTTGGTGTACTGGACCATCTCGCTGGCCATGTCGGCGTCACGGATGCGGCTTTCGGCGGCCTGCAGGTTCTCCGCTCCTATGTCGATGCCTTTGATCGCGTGCTCGAGCCGATTCTGGTACGCACCGAGGTCCGCACGCTGTTTGTTCACCTTCTTGAGGGCAGCGTCAAGGACGCCGATCGAGCGATTGGCGCCATCAGGAGATTCAAGGGAGAGTATGCTTTCGCTTGATACTTCCTTGACGCCCAAGCCCTTGGCGGTCATGGTGCCGATATAGACGCGTTCGCGCTGGTCCATGTTGGCCCCGATGTGGAACCACATCGAACCGGTCACCATGTTTTCTCCATCCTCGCGGGCGAAGCGGCCGGTCAGGAGGTTCATACCGTTGAACTGGGCGTGGCTGGCGATGCGGTCGACCTCGTCGATCAGCTGGGAAACCTCGACTTGTATCTGCATGCGATCTTCGGCGGTGTAAATACCATTGGAAGCCTGTACGGATAGCTCGCGAAGCCTCTGGATGATGTCCTGGGTTTCCTGGAGATAGCCTTCCGCAGACTGGATGAAAGAGATGCCGTTCGCCGCGTTCTTCGAGGCCTGGTTCAGGCCACGGATCTGGGAACGCATCTTCTCGGAAACAGCAAGGCCGGAGGCATCGTCGCCGGCGCGATTGATACGCAT
>SPCK01000043.1 GCA_004525355.1 Spirochaetales bacterium | reverse complement strand
CGGGCAGGCTACTGACAGACCGCGTGTGCGGGCTGTCAGTAGCTGATCATATCCTGGGGGCGCCCTTCTCGAGGAGCAGGGTCTCGGTCGGCCTGTCGCATACGTCTGCGGGGCCGTAGTATTGAATGGCGCCCGGGAAACGATACGATGTTTCCACTGCCCAAACGGCGCGGGCTGCTGCGAAGGCCTTGAACGGTTCCCCGTCCAACTCTACCAAAGCCTTGCGAATGACCGGTTTGTCGGAGCCGTGGCGCCGTTCCATGTTCATCATCATGGTAAGTGGCACGCCGCCAGCGATCCAATGGGATGCCGGGGCGCTCAGGTTCCGTACCGACGCAAGATAGCCGGTGAGCCCTGCGGCCGTCAGTGCCCAGGCGGCAAAGCCGAGCGCATGGCAGTAGTCGGCATCGAAGTTGGACGGGAAGGCGCAGCGACCTTCGTATCCGAAGAAATGGGCCTGTGAACTGAATGATCCGGTATAGGAGCCTGCTGCCTTGAGCGTCGCCAGTCGTTTTTCAACGAGGACGATGAGGAGCTTTTCGGTTTCTATCCTCGAGACCTGTACATTGCCGTGGGGATCCCGGTCCATGATCAATTGTTTCTGAATTTCCTGCGGTAGGCTGCGGTACAAAGTGGCCGATTGGATGTCCAGGTTCTTGAGGACGAAGTCCACACGGGCCGCGTCGTTCGCCAGGGACTTGAATCCGTCCGCTTGCTCGGCGAGTACCTCGTTCAACCGGGTTATGAGGATCTTGAACTCGGGAATGAACTCGATCAATCCCTCGGGGATCAGTACCACGCCGAAGTTCATGCCTTTGTCAGATCGGGCTACTACTGACCTGCAGATCTCTTCGGTTATATCGGACAGAGTCAGCTTACCGGCTTCGATTTCTTCGGAAACCAAAGCTACATTGGGATGCGTCTGCAGGGCACACTCGAGGGCGATGTGACTCGCAGATCGACCCATCAATTTGATGAAATGCCAATACTTGCGGGCGCTGGCAGCGTCTCGTTCTATATTGCCTATCAGCTCAGCGTAGGTCTTGGTGGCCGTATCGAAACCGAAGGATGTTTCTATAAACTCGTTTTTCAAGTCGCCATCGATGGTCTTGGGTACTCCGATCACGCCGCACGGCAATTTCTCGCTCAGAAAATACTCTGAGAGCAAGGCAGCGTTGGTATTTGAGTCGTCGCCGCCTACCACGATCACGGCATCCAGCCCCCGGGCTCTGACGACGCCTGCGCTCTTGGCGAACTGCTCCGGCGTTTCGATCTTGGTACGGCCGGACCCAATCATGTCAAAACCGCCCGTGTTTCGGTACAGATCGATCATGGCGGCGTCTATTTCCATCGCTTTGTCCTCAACGAGTCCGCCTGGCCCGCCCCTGAACCCGATCAGCCGGGATTCAGGATTACCGGCCTTCAGACCATCGAAGAGCCCAGCAATCACGTTATGGCCGCCGGGAGCCTGCCCGCCGGATAGTATGACGCCGACGATAAGACGTTTCTTCATGCCTTCGCCGTTCCCGTGAACCAGCGTGACGAGCGGTTTACCATAATTTACAGGAAATATAGCCTTCAGCGCGTCCCGATCGTCCAGGGCCTCGGTGGCTCCACCAAAGGTCAGGGCGATCTGTTCAGGTTTGGCGGCAAGAGCCTTGGGCAACTTGGGTGAATATCCGTATCGTGCCCTTTGTAGGGGTGAAATATCCATACACTATCTCCTTGGTAACTCCCGCATGATACGGGCGCTTATCGATAGGTGCGTCTTTGGCCACCATACCTGTTGGAAGATAATGGATGGAGCGGTATACGTGCAAGTGCAATGGCCTAACAGGGTGTTGAAAAACCGCGGAGGCGGTGTTTTCAACACTTCCTAAGTGTCGCTATAGCGTAGCAAACCGTATGGTTTGCGAGTATAGCGAAGGTTGTTGGAATAGTAACAGACTATTTCAACAACCTGCTAAAGTGCAGGCAGTCAGCGAAAAAGCCGTTCAGTCTTTCGCCTGTCGGTGTTCTTCCGCTTCGACGTGGGTCATTGGCCTGAGAATACGAATGCCCTGTTCCGAGGTCTGGAGCATGGTTTCCTTGCCGTCCGGGGTACGTGAACCGAGGATGAGCACGACCGGATAACGGGGATTATCGGGATTGACGTCAACTACCTGTCCGGATTTGGCATTGGTCAACAAGACGTACGATCCGATGGGGTAGATCGATAACGAGTAGACCAAGGCCTTGATAACGGTATCGTCGTATTGCTTGCCGCTGTTCTTGAGGAGGTCTACCATGCCTTCATAGCCTTCTTTGGCTTCCTTGAACGGTCGGGCCCCGGTAACTGCGTCGTACGAGCAGACGACGGCTATTATGCGCGCGTAAACAGAAATCTTGTCTCCACTCAAACCCCTCGGATATCCCGCTCCGTTCATGCGTTCATGATGCTCGAGGGCAGACAGGCTGACTGCGAGGGGGAACTGTTTTTCCTTGAGTATATTGTAGCCGAGGATGGGATGGGCGGTGATAGAGTGCCGTTCCGTGTCCGTAAGTTGGCGACCGGCCATATACAACTGTGGCGGTAGGCGCACCATGCCTATCTCGTGTAGAACCGAGGCGACGCCCAGTTCTATGAGTCTGTGAGGCGGCAGTCTGAGGTGGCTGCCGAGTACGATAGCCAGGACTGTCGTTCGTACGGAATGATTGACCAGATAGTTGGACGATGTCGTTCCGGCGCTCAGGATACGCAAGATGTATCGTCGATTCTCTCCTATCACGTCGCAGAGGGTTTTTACTTTGTCGGATAATTCTTTCAGGATGATCTCGTTTTTCGTGACGTACCTTGTATAGACCAATTCCACGTACTTGAGGAATTGTTCATAGAACTGGGCGACCTTGTCGAGGTTTTCCCGGTCGCCGGCGGACTGGGATGTTATCGGTTTGCTTTCTTCGATTTCCTCGTCGCCAGCTTCCTCGATGGTGCTCGCGCCAACGTCTACCGGGTAGCCGTCCGTGAAAACCTGTCTGAACTCCCACTCGGCCATACGGTTGATCAGGGAGTTCGTGACAGGCGTTTCCGGTGTCAGGAGAATATAACCCTCATCAAGAAAAACTGGAGCATTGTAGAAGTTGTCAGGCGTTAAATCTTTAAGCGGGACGCTATTCATGCCCATTGACCCCTCTCTGGGTATTGTCTATGCTTGCCGGTGCCTGCATGCTCCGGGGATAGCACCGAGCGCGATGGCCCTATTCATATTATTGGAAAGGCTCGTCATGAAGTTTAAGACTATTTTTATTCTTTTCAATATAGTGCTCATATTCTCATTCGCTTTTATCTTCCTGATGCCGTTTTTCCTGCTCGGTGGAGTATATTCCCTGGCTTTCTGGTCACGGAACTGGCCTTTGGCCGTTTTTTTCCTTGCGGTGCTTGGCGTTTTCAATATTTTCTTTGCCAATAACTGGAAGCTTTTTTCTCTTGTCGAGAAGGAAGATTGGCAAGCCCTTTCCGCCTGGTTGACCGATCGCGTGTTCAACAAGCACAGGGTCGGTCGCCGTTACGTCAGGCTGCTGGTGAACGCCTCCCTACTGCGCTCCGACACGGCTCTGATCGAACGGCTTGAGACCATGCTGGCTGAACGGTACCCGGCGGTGCTTCGGCGTGATGCGGTACTGTTCGGGGCTGCCAGGCTGCTCAAGAATGATCCCGTTGCCAGCGAAGTCTTTTTGGCGCCCCTGGTGGACGCGCGAGGAGTGGAGAACGCTCCATGGCTCGGTTTTTATCATGCATTTACGCTTATCCTGCTCAAGAAACCCCTCGATGCGATTCCGCGGCTTCGTGAGACGCTTGGCTCCAAGGATCCTATATTGAGCCTGCTTTCTGCCTACCTCCTGGGATCTCTGTGCGCGGCGGCCTCAGACGACTCCCAGAAGGACGAGTTGGTTTCCATAGCTGAAGTCCAGCGCAAGGAATTGGCCAAACGCTATTCGCCTGAACGCTGGAGTCGCGAAACCGAGCGGGCCAAGGCTGAAGTCCATGTGGTCATCCTGTCGAAACTGATCGACGATGCAGGCGCGTGGATGTTCGTCGCGAGTGAAAAAAAAGCTTCAACGGGTTGAAATCGAATCGATCGCATCAATACGCGCGATTGTCCCGCTAGCGGACGATCTAAATTCGGGCCAGCCAATGGGAATACTCATGGACCATCACCGACCATCCGACAATCTTAAGGGATGACTCAACGAACCGCACTCGCCGCCATAGCCTTGCTTCTCTTGGGCCTGTCGACCGTTCTGGCCGCCGATCCCTTGACGCACGTCGTCCAAAAGGGCGAGACGCTTTATGGCATCGCCAGGAGTTACAATATCAGTCTTGACGATCTGGTCAAGGCGAACGGCATCAAGGATCCGGCAAAAGTACTGCCGGGCACGAAGCTGTCGATACCTTCGGCGGCGTTCAGCTATGTCGTGCAAAAAGGTGATACGCTCTATGGAATTTCCCGCCGATTCGGACTCGGTGTGGATGTGATAATCAGCTACAATGGTCTGGCTTCCAGCATGATCAAACCGGGACAAGCCTTGAAGATTCCCGGCGGTGCTGTGGCAGTAAACGGTAGCCAATCGACCACGGCTACCATTCCGGTGCCGAATACAGTACCCCATACGATAACCACACCAATATCCCACGCAATCCCGCCCGTCGTACCGGCGGTTTTCGGTATATGGCCCGCGGCGGGAGAACTGTCCTACCTGCAGGGTAAGCTCAAGGGTGCGGCCATCAGCGTCAAGCCCGGCGACTCCATCAGCGCAATTCGGATGGGTACGGTGATTTCAGCCGGCCCTTTTAGGGGATTCGGGAAGGTCGCCTTCGTGCAATCCTCCGATGGCCTGGTGTATGTCTATGGAGGAGCATCCAGTCTCCAGGTGCGCGTCGGGGATCCAGTCAGAAAGGGTACCGTCGTAGGGAAAGCAGATGCTTCAGAGGATGGAAACGGGACTGTCTACTTTTTTGCATTCAAGGGTTCGGATTCACTTGATCCTGACTCAGTTCCCCGTGATTGAAGGGTATTGGTCCAAAAGGACTGTATTTTTTGATCCCAGAGGCGACCGATGCAATAAATGTTCGTGAAATATCGACAAAAATAGCGGAGAATATTTGAAAGCATAAAAAAAAGCAGTAAACTTCACACATTGCTCCAATGGAAAAATGAAAATGAAGTTTTTTAATACCATCATGGCGATGGCGCATGGCGCCCTTGAGGGAGCTACTATGACTGGAAGTATCGCTGATAAACTTGTTCCGACAATAAAAAAGAAGACCAAGACGATCCTGGTGCATAAAAAGGGCAGGAAGGCAAAGCCTGTCCGAGAAACAGATCCACTTGCGCTATACCTCAAGCAGATTTCCCGCTACGCCCTGCTGACCGCAGAAGAGGAGATGATGCTGGGCGAGCGGATCCAGAAATCACGGCATGCAATTTCCGAGCTGAATGCGCTGAGCGAAAGTGAATCCATACCGGATGTCGAATATACCCGCGACCGGATAGAGTACGAAAAAGAACTCCTGCAATGCAAGCACAGGATGATTTCCAGTAATTTGCGGCTAGTGGTCTCCATCGCCAAGAATTATCAGCATCGCGGACTGGGACTCCTGGATATAATCGATGAAGGAAATATCGGCCTCATTGAAGCGGTTGAACGATTCGATTATACGCGCGGCTGTCGCTTCTCGACATACGGCACATGGTGGATCCGCCAGGCTATCATCAAGAGCCTCGCGGACAAGGGGCGCGTGATCCGTATTCCCATACACATGCTCAACACCATCAAGAAATGCTATTTCGTCGCCAAGCAGCTTACGCAGGAGCTGGGGCGGGACCCGAACCCGGAAGAGCTTGCGGACAAGCTGGGCATGGAACCCAAGCGCGTCAAGGAAATCATGAAGCTGTCGCAGGAAACGGCGTCCCTGGACACCACCGTGGACGAGGACAACATTACCCATCTTTCCGACCTCATCAAGGATGAGAATGCCGTCGAGCCGTTCGAGGAAGTTTTCAGCATGACGCTACAGGACACCCTGGGCAACGTGCTCAAGAATCTGAATCAGCGCGAAATCATGATCATCACCCTGCGCTATGGGTTGAACGGAGAGGGGCCGTTGACGCTCGAGGAAACCGGCAAGTTGCTCGGAATAACCCGCGAGCGAGTCAGGCAGATCCAGGAAAAAGCCATCCAGAAACTCAAGGATCTTCAGCAACTGTCGGAGTACCAGGAAATCATGTAGCGGTCCAAGCCGTGTTTCGACCAACGGAAAGGCTACCCGCATGGGTAGCCTTTCGTGCGTTGATGTCCTTTCCGGAGCCGATGCAGGATGCCTTTTAGGGCGAGGGCTTGAGCAATTCCGCCAGCGTAGTGAATCCGCGCCTGCGCGCAACGTCGGCAGGGATTTCTCCGGCGGCATTTCGCAATGAAGTATCCGAGCCCAGAGCGAGTAGCGTCACTATGCCTTTTTCCTGCCCTGAAGCGGCGGCGTAGTGTAGCGGGCCGTCGCCAAGCAAATCGACGAGGTTCGGGCGCGCACCGAATACCGCCCTGATCGATGCCTCTCCGTCAGTGAACGCAAGCCCGGCGGGAGTATTGCCATCCACGTCCCGCGCGTATGCGTCAGCTCCCGCCGCAACGAGTATGGCGGAGATATCGTACAATCTCCTGGATACAGAAAAATGCAGGGGAGAACGGCCGCGGGCATCCCGGTCATTCGGGGGTGCTCCGGCCGCAAGGGCGGCAGTCACCTCGTCGGCGCCGGGTTTTGTCTCGAGGATCACTCGCACTACCGATCGGCCATCGGCGTCTGAAATGCGGGCATTCACGTTGTTCAGAAGGACGCCAAGGGACTTGACGCCCGCCTTCGCCGCGAAGCTCAGCGGGCTCTCACCTGTTGCATCCCTGGCATGGATGGACGCGCCGGACGCGGCGAGAATCCTGGCCGCATCGAGAGAGCCCGCGTACATCGCCTCGAGCAGGGCCGTCACGCCGGAATCGTCGCGGGTATCGATTCGCTCCGCAATGGAGACCATGCTCTTGATAGCGAAAGGATCGCCCAGCCTGGCCGCTGCGTGCAAGGGAGTCTTGCCCGTATTATCGCCCGCAAGGGGATCTGCTTTCTTGGATAGGAGGAAGGAGATCATGTCACGGTCGTCCTTGTCCACAGCGTCCCGGAGCGGTGTCTTGCCTGTGTAATCGCGCAGATCTACGGTCTTGACCGTTTCAGCCAACAGTTTCACCCCTTCCCTCGCGCTCCAATACACGGCGAGGTGCATGGCGGTTGCTCCCGAATTGTCCCGACGTCCGGATTCCGCTCCGAGGGCAAGAAGGGCACGGAGCGCCGATACTGAATCGTTGCGGAGCGACAGCATTACGGCAGTGCGTCCGTCGGCATTTGGTTCATCGATCTTGGTCCCCAGGGAGGCAAGATAGGCGATGCCGTCGGGAAGCCCGGCCATGGCCGCGTAGTGCATCGGGCCATTGCCGGAAGCATCCCGGGCCGCGAGTACGGCTGGCGTAAAGAACCACGAGCCGGTGGACGATGGAGCGACGAGCGCCAGCGTCAAGGGTGATTTTCCCGAGCCATTGAGGGAGTAGGGATCGGCCCCCGCCTTCAGAAGCGCCTCGCCTTGGGGCCTGGCGTTCCGCCTGACCGCCAAATGGAGGGGAGAATCGCCTTCAATGTTGCGAACGGACGGATTCAACCCGATTTTGGCGATCGCCTCGATCGTAGCCGGCGATGCGGCCAGCCTGACGGCCAGGTGATAGGGAGTCTCCCCCGTGTCATCCTTGATGTCCTTGGGAGCCGCCTTGAGGAGTAGGCTCGCCGCGTCGGGACCGTCGCCCAGGGCGATTGAAAGAGGAGATTCACCCGTGCTGTTTTTTACAAAAATGTTGGCGCCTTTGGCCACGAGCAGGGGGACGAGGTCGGCGTTCCGGCGACGCGTGGCAAGGGAGAGCGCTGTATCGCCCGCGGCGTTGGCTGAATCCAGCGGAGCGCCCTTTGCCAGGAGCATCTCGATGGCTTGGGCGGGGTAACCGAGGGCCACGGCTATCTGAAGGGCCGTATCTCCCGACTTGTCCTTGATTGACGGATTGGCTCCCTGCCCAAGCAGGAGTACCATGGCCGCATTGGCGCCTGGACCAGGCAACGCCAGATGCAGGGGTGTGCTCCCGTTACCGTCCAGCGAATTCGGATCAGCGCCCTTCGCGAGGAGGATCTTCGCGGCTTCGAGAGCACCGCTCTTCATCGCTTCGTGCAGGGCCGTGGAGCCGGACGCATTCCTGGCATCGACGGGAACGCCGCGGTCCAGGAAGAATGTCAGGAAGCCTCTTTGGTCGAAGCGGACCGCCTCATGAAGCACGGTGGCGCCGTCAACGAAGCGGGTACGCGCATAGTTGGTATCTCTGACCGCCCGGGTGAAATAGGAAAACGCATCGACCGAGCTGGCCGCGTTTCTGGTTACGAGCGCTTCAGCGATGATCGGGCTGATGGGACTTCCTGGATGGGCATAGGCGGCATCGAGGGGCGTACGGCCAGCGGCATCCTTGACGTTTACGTCCGGATCCAAAGCCAGGATCGCCTGCACGGCATCGGGAGACAGCCGATCCACGGCCATATGCAGGGGAGTCCGTCCATCAAGCCCCCGGGTGGCGACCGTGTTCCGGTCGAGCAGCTTGGCCGTGAAACCCTTGGCTATGGCCGAGTCCAGGGGAGTTACGCCCGCCGAGTCGATGGCAAATACCGACGCTCCCTTTGAAAGAAGCGACCGCGCCATGCGCTCATCGCCGGCGTCGACCGCATAGCGAAGGGGAGTCTTGCCGTCCGCATCCCGAGGATCGGGTTTGGCGCCCATCGCCAAGAGCAGGTCAACCATCTCGAGCGAATTTTTCACGGTGGCGAGATGGAGCGGATATCGGCCATCAGCGCCCGGCTTGTCGGCAAGCTCCCGCCCTTTGAAAAGTTGTTGCAGGCCGATGGTATCGCCGCTTTCGATGAGGGCAAGTATATCGGGTTCCACGGTCGTCTGTTTCGGCTGAGACGCGGGCTCGGCCGGTGGCGTCGGGCCGGAAGAAACGCACGAGAAGGAAAGAGCCGCGGCAAGGCCGACGGCGAGGAGAAAGATGGTTTTCATGCCGATATCCTTCAATATCATGTATTCTCCGTGAGCATAGCTCCAGAACCAATAGTATACTAACATTCTCACTGTAGAACTGGTTTCACGGACGAGGCTCTTTCAAAAAGCCGTGCAGCTTTTGAAATTGGCTCGGATACCGTGAAGAAACAGGAGGCTCGTTCATGACCATCGGATTTTGCCTGCCTATCAATGAAGCGTGGAACAGGGCCATCGACGGGCTCGAGAATGAGCTTGGCGGTCAGGTCAGGATCATTCGCGGCACTGACGCCTGTCTGGCCGCATTCGCGAGCCTCGATGCCGTCGTGGCGAATCCCGTGGATCGTTCCTACTACGAAAACGCGGCAAGCCTGAAGGCTGTCTTCATTCCTTTCGTCGGGGTCAATCAACTACCTTCAGAACTCCTCCTTGAGCGAGGCATTGAAGTCTTCAATTGTCATGGTAACGCCGAAAGCGTGGCTGAACGAGCTTTGGCATTGGCCCTGGCATGGTTCGGCAGGATTATCGAATATCACAATGACCTACGCAGTGGCCGTTGGCACGGTTTCTGGGTTGGCAAAGGCAGGGAAGATTTCTGGCATTCCATTTTTCACTCGCGCTGTGCCATCCTTGGAACGGGCGCGATCGGCGAGGCCCTGGCCAAGCTCCTGAAGGCTTTTGACTGTACGGTCGTGGGTTACCGACGGCACAGCGACGCACCTTCTCCCCCCAATTTCGACGAGATCAAGCGCGATCTGACGGAAGCCGTAAATGGGGCGCGCATAGTGTTCATCACCCTGCCGCTGACCGACGCCACCAGGGATCTGATCGGCAAGAAGGAATTGGAGGCCATGCGGGGAGCGTTCCTGGTAAACGTGGGCCGGGGCGACGTCGTCGTGGAGGAAGCGTTGTTCGAGGCGCTCAAGGACGGTACACTGTCAGGCGCCGGGCTGGATGTGTGGTATACGTATCCCTCCGATGGCTCCGTCTTCGGCACGCCGTCGCGATATCCAATCCAGGGATTGCCAAATGTCATCCTGTCGCCTCACGTGGCGGGATCGACCCACGAAGCAATCGACAGGAACGCCATGCTGACCGTCGAGAATGTCGGGCGCTGGGTACGAACCGGCGCGGCCCAGCATCGGGTGGATCTACGGGCCAGTTATTGAGGCAATACTATTCCGGCTACTTTGCGAAGAGACTCCGGGGAGCTTCGATGAGCATCTCCGGGTAGTCCCTGTAGGCGCTCATCACATCGTACAGAAGCTCGAAGGGGGTTGCCTCGCGGTCGAAAGCCAGGAACGGCAGAGCTTCGAGCAGTTTTTG
>SPCK01000186.1 GCA_004525355.1 Spirochaetales bacterium | reverse complement strand
CGGGTGTTGGGGAACGCGGTAGGTATGGCAGAAATTGACAAGGTTCTCGATGCGCAGGCGAGGTTCGTCAAGCAGCTTCCAGGCCCTGACTTCGAGGCGTACCCGCCGCAACGCCGTCGACTCGTTGAGCATGGCCACGAGCTCGGCAAAGCGTTCGGACTTCCGGATAGACGCAGGTTGTATGTACAGCAGTTCTGACAGCGGGCGTCGTCGCCGACCCCGGGCTCGAGCGTTCATGTCGCATCATCATAGCCTTCTCGAGCACCGAGCGCCAGTGCTGAAATAAGGCGGTGCTTCTCAGTAAAGCCCTCGAAGACTTGTTGGCAGAATATCTGTACGGTTTCAGACGAGAAGACCAGAAATCGGCAGGCGCGTTTGTGACGTGGGGACGGGATATTCCAAGGTACAGACGGGCATTCCATGGGACCGATGGCTCCGTGGTGGGCCGCCTGACAGGGCCGCCTGACCGGGTTATCAGGCATGGAAGAATTAACGAGATAGCCATGAAAACGCATATATTCGCGATAGAATACAAGTAACCTCGGAAAGCCTCAGTTTTCGGGGCTTCCTTATTCCAAAATAGGAAAGAGGTATCTGTGGCGGATAAAGACCCGATCCAGCTTGCTGAACTGGTCGACGAGGACGATTCCTCGGCGGTACTCACGGCGATTCAGGATATTTGGCGCTGGAGTTATCCGAGCGTTGGCTTTCAGCCTATCCCTGTCGTTACCGGTCGAATTCTGTCTCTTTTCAAAGGCGAATTTTCAGGTTACCACGCCTGTGATACCGACTATCACAATCTGCGCCATACGCTTGCCGTATTTCTTGCTACCGCTCGCCTTATCGATGGTCGTACCGTAGAAAAACTACCGTTCAAGTTCGATATAGCCCGAGATCTCCTGTTGGCCGCGCTGTTCCACGATACCGGGTACATTCGCCTGATAGGCGAAGAGGCCGGAACGGGGGCCAGGTATACCTCTCAGCATGTTGAACGTTCCACCCGTTTCGTGCAAAAAAATGCCAAAGCCCTGGAGTTGGAATGTCCGGATCGCATCGCACGAATGGTGTGGGCCACCGGGCTCAGGGACGAGATCACCGTGCAGGACTGGGCGTCCGCCGAAGAACGGGAAGCCGGCGCGATACTGGCGAGTGCTGACCTTGTCGGTCAGATGGCTGATCGCGCATATTTGGAAAAGCTCCTGTTCCTGTATTATGAATTCCGCGAAGCCGGCTTTCCCGGTTACGATACCGAGTTCGACATACTTCTCAAGACGGTAGGTTTCTACGAAATGACGGTTGCCCGCCTGGATGGGGAACTCGGAGGCGTCCGGTCGTACCTACGTACTCACTTCAGGGAACGGCACGGCCATGATCGTGACCTGTACGCCGAATCGATGGACCGCCAGATGGCCTACCTGCGGGGTATCCTCGCAGACGATTCCACCAATTTCCGCAAGAAACTCAGGCGTATGGACCTGGAAGCGGTTCACCCCAGGATAGCATAGGATTTATCCAATCCTACCAGTCGAGAATTCACGTAAATCGGAATTGCTGATAGAGAGTTCTGTTGGGTAACCGACCAGATGACGACAAGACCCCCGGAGTAACCGGGGGTCTTGTCGTTTGCGAATCTTGTGCCGCGCCGGCATGAACCGGCGCGTCCAGAGCATTATGGATACGTTCCGTAATACGTTGCCGAATCCACGTCTGCTTGGAGATACTGGATCCATTGGACTGGAATGAAACTCGCCGAGCCTGTGACGATATCCGCATTCCTCCTCAGGCCCATGTCAGCTGCGAAGTAGGCTGAGTCACCCGGATACCCGATGATATCCAGGATCGCGTCGACTCCATCGTCGTAGGTTCCGTTCCCGTTCAGGTCCTGTACCAGGGCCACGGGGTCGTTGCCGTTGAAATTTGCCTCCATGCTGGAGAACGATGTTGCCGCGGGCATTTTTTCCTTTATCACGGCCGCAGCCGATGGGTGGTATACACCGATCAAGGCCCCCGGCTGGATGCTCATGCCGACGGGAAATTTGTACACCGTCATGCCCGTGACCAGAGGCACACCGTTGACGGACAGCAGCATGAAGATTTTCGCGACATTGCTCGCATCGGTCAGGAGTATGGGAGCGTCGGTGGCGTTGTACACTTCAAGGTATTTATTGTAGGACGAACCTTCGCCGTAATCCGAGAAAAAGAGCCCGCTCATCCCGGTGGGCGGGGGAACGACCGGGGCGTCGGTGCGGAACTCGACCAGCACAGGACTGGCCGGGACGTTGCCGCTCGCACCCTCGGCGACGGCGTACAGATCATAGGGAGTATCGGATGTAAGCGATGAATAGCTCACCGTCGCTTCCGAGAGAGCCGCCACGGCGATGGACGTTCCGAGCTTCAGCTCGGCGACGCTCGGAGGGGCGGAGCCATCGGCCCGGAGTGCATAGTAGACCGTAGCCTCCTCGTTGAGCATGAACCGGACTTCAGCTTCAGTTTCGCTGAGCGCCACGGCGGCGGGGTAGCCTGAAATCCAGGCCGGCGGCAAGGTGTCACCGGTGAAGGGAATCAGGAAACTGGCCAGGACCGGGTCGTGGTCGGTATGTTGGAGAGAAGGCGCGTATTCGGAGTTGCGATGTACGATATCCACCTGCGGATCGGCAGCGAAGAGGTTTGGCGACGCGATGACATGATCCAGTTGTTGGCTGTTTCCGTCGTACACGTAGGTGTAGCGCTCTCCGGATGGCAGGAGTTCGTTCACCAGGTTGCGCAGCACGTCGCCTTGCAGCGCGCGTATCGGCGCCGAGAAGGCGAAATCGTTCAGGTCGCCGGCGACGATGATCGACGCTTGCTGGTCGACGGCCAGCATCTGGTCCACGAAGGCGTTGATGGCGTTGGCCTGGACCAAGCGCTCGATTTCAGACGTGAGGATCGGCGGTTGGTTGATTCCCCACAGCGGATCGTCTCCGCCCTTGGATGCCAGGTGGGCCCCGATGACGAACAGGGGCTTGCCGTTGAATATGAACTTCCCGATCAGCGGCTTGCGGCTGTCGGGGAACGCGGCCACGTTGATGCGGCCGGGACTCAGGCTGATATCCAGTTTGCCGTCAGTGGCAACGACCTGCGTGTCGGTAACGGCGTCGCCTCCTGGTTTGTCGACGAAACCGACCCGCGCTTCATTGAACAGGAATCCTACCCGGATGTTGGCGCCGAGCCAGCCGCCTTCCTGGTTGTTTTCCGGATCGATTTGCCGGAACTGATAGGTATTGGGCCCCCCCGCGGCGACGATGGCCGTGATGAGCCTCGCGAAATTGGCCGCTGCCGTCACCACGCCGTTGTTGGCGGAGTACGAGTCGTCCATAATTTCTTCCAGGACGACGATGTCCGGGCTATTGAGCCCGTTCACTATGGTGCCGGCAAGATCGGCGACCTTGGCGTCGATCTCTGCAGTTGTCATCGTGTCGACGCTCCTGGGGAAATTCTCCAGGTTGAAAGTCGCGACTGTCAGTCGGTCCAGGGAAGGGAGCAACGGCGAGGTTTCGCGCGCGAGAACCGCGGGAACGATTGACGGAGCCACAGTGGGCAGGATCAGGAAATTACCGTACGAGTAGCTCATGATGCCCACGATCGGCTCCGCGAATCTGTCGCCGGTCTTGGCTTCCATCGCCGGCAGGCCGAGAATGTACGCGTCCGTATCCAACAGGACGATCTCCGGGTTGAAGATTCCCTCGGCAATATTCACGCCCCCGCGAGCGGTTCGGCGTTCTACCGGAACGTCCAGGCCGTTATCGGCCACGATGGCAATCTCGCCGAACGTGCAGGAATCGGTGACGACAGCATCGTTCACGCGGACGAGCATATTTTCAAGGCTCTCCCAGAAATCGATACCGTCCTGGGCAGGGTCGAAGAAGCTACCCGCGTCTATGTTGCCATCGTTGCAGATGACCAGGGCGGGAGGGATCCTGCCTCCACGTCCGATGACCGTCGCGTCGGGCAGGGGATGCCCGGTGACGATGGTCTTTACGATCGTGGGGGACGTGAGTTCGGTCATTCTCAACTCATTGTTGAAACCATACTCCTTGACCGTTCCGTTGACGACGACCAGGTCGCCTACCTGTACGGACGGGACCGCGTTGAAGTAGACCAAGAGACCTTCTGATGTCGCCGGATCGCCGTCGGGAACGGGATTCTGCATCCAGAAACCCTTTGAATCCTTCGCGGTCACGACGCCGACCACGTTTTCTACAATCTGTCCGTCATAGGGCGACACATGGGAAGCGCCCTGTACTTGATATATGGGCATGTACGAAGACAGGTCGATTGACCCGGAGGCGTGGAACGTGGCTGAGGTCGAGCCCGCGCGTGTACCATCCGCTGAAATGGCGGTCACGCTCAGGTTATAGATGCCGTCAGGCAGCCCGGTGATGGAAAACGACTGCCCGACCGACGCCTGCTCTCCGTTGAGGTACCAGACGTAGATCGCGTTGACGTCCTCGGCGATCGTGGCGCTCACCTCCATGGGAGTCGTGCCTATCAGGTCCGACATCAACCCGTGGATGGTGACCGTCAAGGGATCGTTCATTTCGGGCGTGATATTGATATCGATGGTGCCGCCCGGCTTGTTCACCTCGAGGAAGCTGAAGGAGCCCTCGGTAAGCGCACCTTTGACGATGCGAACGGTTTCAACCGTGCCCATGACGACGATACCGTTGTCCAGCAGCTTGAGCGTAAGCGTATAGTAGCCGGCGGGAATCGCGGTTGAAGCGAAGGTCGCCTCCGCGCCTGCGATCGAGAAGGCCAGGGGAATTTCACCGCCGGTAAGCGGGAGGAGGGTCGCGTCGATAGATGCCGAGTCGACATCCGCGGCATTCCATAGCACGGTCAGGCCGAGGCTTCCGTCGCCCTCGTAAGGACGGACGGTAATGCCGACCATCGTCGTTTCGCCCGTATGGATCGTGGCCGTCGCGTTTCCCGTGCCGATGGCGATGCCGGTATCGTTGAAGCCGCGAACGGCAATGGACCATTCACCGAACGCG
>SPCK01000074.1 GCA_004525355.1 Spirochaetales bacterium | reverse complement strand
GTATGTACTCGATCATATCCATTTTTCCCCGTATAGTGGGGCATGCGAATCGTCATAGTAGGCGCCGGCATGATAGGCGTACAAATTGCCCGAGAGCTGATCGCGGAAAAACGCGACGTGGTCCTGATCGAAAAGGACCCGGAAACCGTCAAAGTCGTAGCCAACGAACTCGACTGCATGGTCCTGCTGGAAGACGGTAGCCGTCCCGAGGTTCTCAGGAAGGCTGGAGCGGCGAAAGCGGACTGGTTCCTGGCGCTGACAGGTTCCGACGAAGTCAACATCGTGGCTTGCGGCCTGGTTGCCGCAGAATCCCGGGCCGTTCGTACCGTCGCTCGCGTGGAGAATACGTTCTATTCGTCGCTCTCCGCCATACAAAAGAAAGCCTTCGGTCTCGACGTAATCGTCAACCCGGTTACCGCGGCGGCCGACGCCGTTGTCAGCATTGTCGAGGAAGGGTTCGCGGAGGACGTGATTCCTCTGCACGACGGACGTCTTCAAATGAGATATCTCTCCGCAAGCGGGATACCGAGTTTCGTTGGCAGGACCCTGCGGGACACCAGGGCGGCGGTCGACAAGGAATTCTTGGTAGCCGCGGCGATTCGAGGCGGTGTCCTGAACATTCCTTCCGGCGAATACTGGGTCGAACCGGAGGATTTCCTGTATATCCTCGGCACTCCGGATGTTCTTGACGAAGTGCTCGGACCGATCGCGGGAATCCAACAGTCTGCGCGGAAGGTACTGATCATCGGGGCGACGAGGATTGGCGAGCGGCTCGTTGAGCGGCTGAGGGAGCGTGAACGGCAACGATCGAAGGGGCTCGGCGCCTTTTTTCGAAGCATTGTACGTCCGGCGCGTCACATCACGGTACTTGAAACGGACCGGGATGCCGGCAAGCGCCTGTCGCGAACATATCAAGGAACTGAGGTCATTACCGGCGACAGTTCTGAAGAAGGCATACTTGAAAAGTCCGGTGCTGGGAAGGCGGACCTCGTCGTCTGCGCCACCGAGTCGCAGACTTTCAATATATTGACAGCCCAATTGGTAAAGACACTCGGGGCTGGGAAGAGCGTGGCTATCGCCCTGAATGATCGATACAAGTCGCTATCGGCCAACCTGGGCATTGATGCCATGGTCAGCGTAAAGAGCGTAGTCGCCGCAACGGTGCTTGCGCTCATTCGGCGCGCACATATTCGTACTATCCATGCCTTTTTTGAGGATGACGTGGAAATCGTCGAATTGGCCGTGGCCAACGAATCGTCCGTAGCCGGCAAGCGCCTCAAGAATATAACGTTACCCAAGGATGTCCTGCTCGGGTTCGCACTCCAGGGCGAAAACGTCGTCGTGCCGACCGGGAACACGGTGCTGGCGGGCGGCGACGTGGTCGCCTTTATCGTCCGCAAGGGTTCCATAGCTGGACTCGAGCGCATATTCGGAGAGATGCATGGAGGCTAAGTCTCTTGCCCGTGCCCTGGCGGCCTTGCTGGCAATCGTCGCAGGTTTTACGGCCCCGTGCCTGGTGGTCGGGGTCTTCCTGGGAGAGGGAGCGGTTGCGCTCCGCGCCTTCGGGCCAACCGTAGGCATCGGCATCGGTCTTATCGTCTTCGTAGTGCTTGCCGGACGAAAGAAAGGCAAACCCAGCCTCTCGCCCCGGGGCGGATATCTATTCGTCGTGCTGTCTTGGGTGTTCGCAGCGGGGGTTGGTGCTACGCCCTTCGTGTTGTCCGGGGCCATCCCCTCCTGGGTCGACGCGTACTTCGAGGCCATGTCCGGATTCACCACGACGGGCGCTTCAATTCTCAATGCCATCGAGTCACTTCCCCGCAGTATCCTCCTGTGGCGGGCGACGACCCACTGGCTCGGGGGAATGGGCATCGTCGTGCTTACGGTTGCCGTGTTTCCGCTTATAGGAATTGGCGGACGAGCATTGATGGAAGCCGAGGCGCCCGGCCCTCAGGTCGACAAGTTTACCCCTCGCCTGTCGGACACGGCCAAGTTCCTCTGGCTGATCTACCTTGGCCTGACCATCGTGGAGACGCTGCTCCTGTGGCTCGGCGGGATGAACCTGCTCGATGCTGTCGCGCATGCCTTCGCGACCATGGCGACCGGGGGGTTCTCCACCAGGAACGCCAGTGTCGGCGCGTATGGCTCGGCCTATGTGGATATCGTCATTACGGTTTTCATGCTCCTGGCGGGCATGAACTTCGCCCTGCACTGGAAGCTGTTGCGCGGTGATTTCAAGACCGTAGCCAAGGATACCGAATTCCTGACCTACTTGGGCATTTTCGCGATTGTTTCTGTGGCCATTGCCATCCAACTACGTACAACCGGGGTATATCCCGACATGGGTACGGCCTTGAGGTACGCCGCGTTCAATGCCTCATCCATCCTTACTACGACGGGTTTTGCCACAACCAACTATATTTTATGGCCGGCCCTGTCCAAGGCGTTGCTCTTTGCCGTCATGTTCATCGGCGGGTGCGCCGGGTCCACGGGCGGAGGCCTCAAGGTGGGGCGCGTAGTGACCATGTTCAAGATGGGCCTTTCGGAAATGCGCTACCTGCTCAATCCGAGAGGTATTTACGGCATCTTCGTTGACGGGCATTACCTGAGAAAGAATATCGTATACGATATCGCCGCAATGGTGTTCTTGTTCATCCTGTCCGCGATCATCTCCACGGTAGTGGTAGCCTCTGGAGGTTATGATATCGAGACAAGCTTGACCTCCACGATGGCGAGTCTCGGGAACATCGGCCCGGGCTTCGGCCTTGTCGGGCCGGCCCTCAATTACTCGTTCTTTCCTGATTATATCAAAGCCTGGCTGAGCTTCATCATGCTCCTGGGGCGGTTGGAGGTTTATACCGTGCTGATACTGTTTACCAAAGCCTTCTGGCGGCGGTAAATTCCGGTACGCGTCAACCGATCCTGAGGGAGCCAACCTCAGCGCCCCGCCGACCGACGGGACGCCGGCTGCAGTTCAGCCCCCGGCCTTGCTGTCCGTCCCGAGGTACGCGGCGCGTACGGCGGGGTCGGCTTTGATGGCGGCTGCGGCACCCTCGCGCACGATATGTCCCTGTTCCAGGATGTAGGCTCTGTCCGCTACGTCCAAGGCCTTGTAGGCGTTTTGCTCGACCAGAAGTATGGTCTTCCCGAGCGCCCTGATCTCCCGAATGATATCGAATACGGTCTGCACCAGTAGCGGCGCAAGTCCCAGGGAAGGCTCGTCCATGAGGACGAGGTCTCCGTTCGTCATGAGCGCCCTGCCCATGGCGAGCATCTGCTGTTCGCCGCCGGACAAGGTGCCGGCGCTCTGGGCAAGACGCTCTTTCAGGCGCGGGAACAAGGTGAACACCTTTTCCATATCAGCGGCCATGCCGTCGCGGTCGTGCCTAAGGTAGGCGCCCATGAGCAGGTTATCCTCAACCGACAGATTGGCGAATACGAGTCTGCCCTCGGGAACGTGACAGATGCCCGCCTTGACCACGCGGTCGGGTTTGCGCGGCAGCACCTTGTCCCGGTAACGCAGCTCGCCCGCGATCGGCTTGAGGAAGCCGGAAATGGTATTGAGCAACGTCGATTTACCGGCGCCGTTGGCCCCGATGATGGTGACGATTTCTCCCTGGTTCACGGTCAGCGAGACGCCCTTGAGAGCGCGTATGCCGCCGTAGGATACATGCAGGTCTGTGACTGTCAGCATTACTCCTCTCCTCCCGGGCCCAGATAGGCTTCCACGACCTTTGCGTCGTTGCGGATATCGTTCGGCGAGCCTTCCGCAAGCTTGATGCCGAAGTTGAGGACGATGATCTGTTCGCACAGACGCATGACCAGGTCCATGTGGTGCTCGATGACCAGTACCGAGAGCTTGAAGCGTTCCCGGATATCGTCGATCAGGCGCATCAGCTGTTCGGTCTCGTCAGGGTTCATGCCGGCTGCCGGTTCGTCCAGGAGCAGGAGCTTCGGGTCGAGGGCGAGCGCGCGTACGATCTCGAGGCGACGTTGCAATCCGTATGGAAGGTTGTCGGCCGTCACGTCGGACCGGTCGGCCAGGCCGACGATGTCAAGCAGATCGCGCGCCTTCTCCCTTATTGCCTTCTCTTCCCGACGAAAGCGGGGCAGGCGCAGTATGGCCTCCGGGATGGAATACTTGGCGCTCAGGTGGCAGGCGGTCAATACGTTTTCGAAAACGGTCAGGTTCTTGAAGAGGCGGATGTTCTGGAAGGTCCGCGTCACACCGCGGTCGGCGATGCGAAAGGGTTCGAGGTCCGTGATGGGAGCGCCCGCGAACAGTACCTCCCCTTCCGTGACCTTGTACACTCCGGTGATAAGATTGAAGATCGTGGTCTTGCCGGCGCCATTGGGACCGATCAGGCCTATGATGCCGCCCTCACGGACCGAGAAACTCACGTCCGAAACAGCAGCGAGGCCTCCAAAGCGCTTGGTCAGGTTTTTCACGTCGAGGATGGCGTTCATTGAGCGCTCCTTTCGGCGTTCGCCTTGCGCTTGGCCCGGTGTTCGGCGAGAACCTTGCGGATGCCGGATGGAGTCAGTTCGACGCCGCCCATGAGGCCGCGCGGGCGCGTGATCATGATGAGGATGACGGCCGCGCCGTAGGCGACCAGGCGCCATTTATCCACCGCCCGCAGCATTTCGGGTAGGAACGTAAGCACGATCGCGCCGAGTACCGATCCCGAGATGCTCCCCAGGCCGCCGAATATGACAATGATGGTCAGTTCGGTCGATTTGATGAGCGCGAACATCTTGGGCTGGATGAAGGTCATGTAGTGGCCCAGGAACGCACCGGCCACTCCGGCGTAGACCGCGCTGATGACCAGGGCCAGGGTCTTGTACTTGACCACGTCGATACCGGCTACCTGGGCCGCCAGTTCTTCCTCGCGTACCGCGATCATGTTGCGGCCGTGGCGGGACCGCACCAGGTTGGCCAGGAAGATCACTCCCAGTATGTCCACGATCACGATGTTCCAGATCGATGTGTAGGCCGGAATGCCCGGCCAGCCACGCGAGCCGCCAAGACCCTGGAAATTGTCCAGGATCAGGCGTATCGCCTCTCCGAAGCCAAGCGTGGCGATGCAGAAGTAATCGCCCTTCAGCTTCAGGGTGAGTTTGCCAATCAGGAGCGCGACCACGCCTGCCATGACGCCCGAGGCGGCAATGCCGAACACGAACGGGAGCTTCAGCAAGCTGGTGACGATAGCCGCCGAATACGCGCCGATGGCCATGAAGCCCGCGTGCCCGAAAGAGAACAATCCGGTAAAGCCGGTCAGGAGGCTCAAGCCGAGCACGGCCATGAGGTTGATCCCGGCGAGCATTATTATGCCTTGTATGTAGGTGTCCATGGTTCCCTCCTAGGCCTTGTCTTCGGAGGGTTTGCCCATGATTCCGGTCGGCCGGAATACGAGCACCCCGATCAGGATGACGAACGCGATCAGATCTCGAAACTGCGAGGACAAATAACCAGCCACAAAGGTTTCCAGGGTGCCCAGTATGACCGAGCCAAGTACCGCGCCCGGAAGGCTTCCCAGCCCTCCGAAGACCGCCGCGACGAAAGATTTCAGCGTAATATTACCTATCTGCGGGTAAACCGTGTATTTCATGCCGAAGAAAACGCCCGCCACGCCGGCGAGCAGTCCGCCGATGGCGAAAACGGTCATCACCACGCGGTCGGTATCCACGCCCATGAGCGCGGCGGCCTTCATATTGTACGAGGCGGCCCGGATTGCCTTGCCCGTTTTCGTGCGTTCAATGAAGAGCACCAGGGCTACGAGGCAGAGCGCCGAGACACCGAACATGATCAGGTCCAGCCGTCCTATGGACAGTCCACCAATCGAGATTGGCGTTCGTGAGAATACCTGGGGATAGGTGCGGAATGTCGGTCCGATCGTTGCGATAACGATGTTCTCCAGGAAGATGGATGCACCCATGGCCGAAATGATGAAGTACAGGAACGGGGCTTTTCGGTCTCGGAGCGGTTTGTAGGCGATCCGCTCGATAAGCACGGCCAGTGCCGCGGTCCCAACGGCGGCAAGGCCGAAGGCGGCCGCGAAGGGCAACTTGATCAGCGTCATGCTGAAAAAGCCAAAGTACGCTCCAAGCATGATGACGCCGCCGTGCGCAAAATTGGAAAAGTTCATGATGGAGTACACCAGCGAGTATCCGACCGCCATCATCGCGTACACACTGCCGATCGATAACCCGTTTATCAATTGCTGAAAAAATTGCGTCATAGGCTCTCCGGGAATCCGGGCGGAGCCCGGCAGGATAGTGTGCGGGAACGGTTTCTTCCCTGCGGTTCCCGACGCCTGCGCCGAGTCCCCATTCAGGAAGGCGGCGCGACGTCTTCCGCTTCGGGAAACTGCCGCGCCGCATCCTCAATTGCCCCGAACGGTTGTGTCCGCTCGGGGTTTTGCGTTTGTTACTTAGCCGCGTATTTCTGCTGGAATATGTACTGGCCGTTTACGATCTTGATGATCGCGGCGTCCTTGCCCTCGGGATTATGCGTCACGGGGCTGATGCGGATGCGGCCGGTAATGCCTTTGACGTCGACTTCGGGAATGGCTTTCGCGATTGCCTCGCCGTTGACCGTGCCGGCCTTCTGGATGGCGGCTACGAGGAGCAGCACCGCGTCATGCACCAGGTAACCATTCAGCTCGGTCTCCACATTGTACTTGGCCCGGTAGCGTGCCTTGTAGTCCTGTACGTCAGGATCATCGTAATCGAGGTGATTGACGAAGAAAGAGCCTTCAACTGCCGCGCCGCCCATGCTGATCAGCTGGTCGCTCGGCCATCCGTCGCCGCCCATCATCACCTGGGTCATGCCGAGCTCGCGGGCCTGGTTGGCGGACAGTGCGACTTCTTTGAAGAAGTACGGCATGAAAATCACGTCGGGTCCAGCCGCCTTGATCTTGGAAAGCTGGGGCCTGAAATCGACGTCGCCGCCCTTGAACGACTCGTTGGCGACGATGGTACCGCCGCTCTTCGTGAAGTTCTGGATGAAGAACTCACGAAGTCCCTGTGAATAGTCGTCGGACACGTCATACAGGATGGCGGCTTTTCTGGCGCCAAGAACGTCGAACGCATAGCCAGCTGCTACGGCGCCCTGGTAGGGGTCGATGAAGCAGACGCGGAAATTATAGGGTTTGAGCTTGCCGTCGAGCATCGTGACCTTGGGGTTGGTGGCGACCGTAGCGATACCCGGAACCTTGGCCTGCTCGAGTATTGGCGCCATGGGAATGGCGTTGCCCGAGGCGTTGGGGCCAAGGATGGCCACGACTTTGTCCTGGCCGGTCAGTCGCTTGGTGACGTTGACAGCTTCCTGCGGATCGCCCTTGGTATCGTAGCCGGTAACCTCGAGGGTGTATTTGGTTCCGCCGACATCGATGCCGCCCTTGGCGTTGTATTCATCGAACAGCATCTTGACGGTATCGAATTCGCAGTTTCCCCAGACGGCCTGGTCGCCGGTGAGCGCGCCCAGCCAGCCGATCTTGATGACATTGGCTTTCTGTGCCGTGCCGCCGCAGGCGGTCAGCAACAGGATTACCCCGAAGACGGCGAGCGCCGTTTTCCGAATCTTCATGATTCCCCCTTTAAAAAGTTCGTACGCAGTGTGGATGACGGCCGGGTTATATCGCGGCCGCAATTATTATATATCTACCTGGAGAAACGCACAATCGAAAAGAGTCAGAAATGTGCTATTTAGATCGTTTGCGACGTCTTCCCATATCGTTCCTGCGTACAACGATGCAATGTATTCAATGCTGATGGCAGGAATGGCCGAGAGTGTGCGAGCGCGTGATCCCTATGGCCGGAAATAATACCAATGATCGAGAATGATGTCATCAAGGCCATGCTGAAGCGTGTACTTCCCCTGGTCAAACTGGGCATGGGTTGCTCTGACGATGACCGTGATGATACCTTCACATGGGACGATTATTTTTGGCCAGGGATATTTCCAGAAAGTGGGGCCAGTGGTTCGAGTCGCCGAAGGATCAACTGGGGGACCTGGAGGCCTGCTGATTGCACCCCGCACCGGGAAATGTCAATTAATTCTATTAGCAGAAACAACATACGTACTTGACTACATTGATCCGGCGCGCTATAGATATGTGTAACTACCTTCGAGAGGGCGCCTAGGGTTCCTCCCGGTACCGCGATTGCGGCAATCCGGGGACAGAGACCGAGCGGCGCCGGCGGCCGCGTGTCGGCCGCGACACCCACGGGACAAAAGCCCGAGGACGGAGTCTCGATC
>SPCK01000350.1 GCA_004525355.1 Spirochaetales bacterium | reverse complement strand
TTTCGCCTCGCCTCACATGCGATAGCGCGCCTCCGCTTCCCCAAAGGGGGCGCTTCTAGTATCTCATCGCGGAATAAAAAAGTTAAAAGACTGTTGAGCGTCGGGGCATCGGCGTTTTACGAAGGACTTGCAAGGTCTGGTCACGTGCTGATAGAAGAAACACGGTTGCCGATCGATGTGGATCTCAGGTTCTGCCAATGGCGCAACGCAGTATAGAAGGATCGATATACGCAAGAAAAGGCAAGGGGCGCGTTCTTGCAGCCGTTATTTCCATGCTATGCTAAGGTTCATGGGCATTGTATCCAGATATTCAAAAAGGATGGCGCCGGGATTTCTTGCCGCGCTCGCGTTCCTCGCCCTCGAGTCGATATGCGATCTTGCCCAGCCCGCTCTCCTGGCGAGAGTGCTTGACGAGGGAGTGGCGACAGGGAACGCGCAGATCGCTCTCCGGCTCGGCGGCATGATGCTCGCAGTAGCGGCGATAGGAGCTATCGGCGCAAGCGGTCGAAATATTATCGCCAGCTTGGTGTCGTTCGGTTTCGGGGCTGATTTGAGAACGGAATTGTTCTCATCGGTACTCCGAATGCCAGCCTCCCGCGCCGATGGCATCAATCCCGGTTCCATCGTAACAAGGCAGACGAACGATGTGGACCAGATACAGCAATTCGCAAACGGAATGATGCGCGTCTTCGCCAAAGCACCGATCATCTGTATCGGAAGCCTCATCATGGCGGTACGGGTTGAACCGGCGTTGGCATGGATTCCGGCGCTCGTCGTCGGGCTTGTAACCATTCTTGTCCTGGCCAACCTGCGCCTGGGTGTTCCCCGCTACGCCGCTGTGCAGGTCGGCGTCGACCGGGTCAACTCATCGATTCGCGGCTTCCTCGGCGGACTCCGCGTCGTAAAGGCCTTTGGACGCTTCGTGGACGAAACAATCCGATTCGAGGTCTCGAACGGCGCGCTTACCGGCGCATCGATCCGTGCCGCGAGAACTACGGCTGTCTTCGGCCCGGCCACCGCCTTGTGCGCCAACTTGGGAATAGTCGCCGTGCTTTGGTTCGGTGGATACCACGTCACGGCCGGGAGGGTGCCGATAGGCCGCGTCGTGGCCTTCATCAGTTACATGACCCAAATACTCTTCGCGTTGACGATACTCTCCAACGTATTTTCATGGTTTACCCGGGCAAAAGCCTCGTATGCCAGAATCACCGAGACGCTCGAACCTGGAAAAAGATCAGTTCCCCTCGATTCCACCGCGATTGCATGGACTCGCGACGACGTGTCTGAGGCCGCATCATCGCAAGCTCTCCTGTCGGTCGCGGGAGCTCCGCGGCTCGAATTACGCGGCGTGCACTTCTCGTATCCGATGGCGGGCGCGCCCGCGCTCGAGGATATCTCATTCCGGTGCGAACCCGGTTCCATAACCGCAGTCATTGGTTCCACCGGTGCGGGAAAATCGACATTGGTACGGTTGCTCCTGGGATTCTATGATACGTACGGTGGTTCGATCTTGCTGGATAATGAGGATGCCCATACGTTGGGAACCCGACGCCTCAGGGCACGCGTCGCCGTGGCTCCTCAATCTCCATCATTATTCTCAGGTACGATCGCCCAGAACATTCGATGGGGACTCGATACGGCAGGAGATGATCTCGTTCGGGAGGCTGCGCGGATAGCCAAGGTGGAAGATTTTATCGATTCACTACCGAACGGCATCGGGACGGTGCTCGGGCGGGGAGGGGTCAATCTTTCGGGTGGGCAGCGTCAACGGGTATCCATCGCGAGAGCGGTGGCCAGGATCCTTTCGGGAGATGGTGGACTTCTCATCCTTGATGACTGTACGAGCGCGGTGGATGTTTTGACAGAAGCCGCGATCCGCGAAGAAATCAAGGGACTCGGCGGGAGGGCTACGGTATTCTGGATAACGCAGCGAGTGGCGATCACGGCCAGGTCTGATGCTACCCTTGTGCTGGAAAACGGCCGGGTCGCGGGTTTCGGGCCGCACGATACGCTGACGCGAACGTGTGGCGTATATCGCGATATCCTGGACTCCCAATTCGGCGATGGTGGCGAACGTGAACACCGCCAGTGACGAACCGACCCGTACGCGAGGAGATATACGGGATACAAACAGTAACCGGGTTCCCGGTATCGGTATAGGCCGGGGCGGAGGCGCTGCCCGTTTCAGGGGTGAAATCCAGAAACCAACAGATGCGCTGAAGACTTTTTCCCGGATCATGGGGCGCTTCGGGGCGGAACGACGATCCATTGTGACCGTATTCATTCTGGCGGCGTTCGAGACGATCGGCGCGCTGTCCGCTCCGAGGCTCATCGGTGCCGCCGTAGACGCGATGGGCCGGGGAGGCCGGGGGATTGACGGCGTCGGCGGACCGCTAGTTGTCCTACAGGCGGCACGCCTCGCGCCTTTCGCGACGGCCGTCTCCGCGCTCGCTCTCGCCTACATTGCGGTCGGAATACTCTCGTTCGCGCAGGCCTGGATAATTGCCAAGGTATCCCAACGCATGGCTTCCGACCTGCGAACGTCGCTGTTCAACAAGTTGGGCACGCTGCCGCTCACCTACCTCGACTCAAGGCCGCGCGGCGATATCATGAGCAGGATTGCGAATGATTGCGACGCTGTGGGTACCGCTATATCGCAGTCCGCCATCCAATTGGCCGCCGGAACCGCGTCCGTTGTCGGGGCGCTCGTAATGATGCTGCTCCTGAGCCGGCAGCTCGCCCTCGTTACGCTCGCGAGCGTTCCCCTCGTTCTCATGCTATCGAGGATCATCGCGGGCAAGACTCGCCCGTACTTCAAGCGCCACCGCGAGGCCCTGGGAGCACTGAATGGCATTATCGAGGAATCGGCCTCTGGTCTGGACACTATCAGGGCCTTCGGCATGGAGGATCGCATGGAAGCGGAGTTCGCCACGGAGAACTCGAGGCTCCGGGAGGCGGGTGCACGCGCGCAAATATGGACCGGCTTCCTTATGCCGATGCTCAACGTAATCAACAACGCGTCGTTTGCCGGAATCGCCCTGGTTGGCGGCTACCTTGCGGCCAAAGGCGGGCTGTCGGTCGGCGTCATAGCCAGCTTTATCGCCTATTCCAGACT
>SPCK01000193.1 GCA_004525355.1 Spirochaetales bacterium | reverse complement strand
CTGGCTCGAACCAGGCTTTCTTGTTCGCGCCTCCTTCGTGATCGGGGGGATCATCGCGGCCGCCCTCGCGTTCCTCGCCGTGGGGTTACGCCCAGGGGAGCGTTCGGCCCTGCCGCTTGCCTTCGCCGCCGGGTCGATACTAGCCGTTTCCAACGCCCTCATTGGGCCGGCAGCCGGGCAACTAGGTCTCCTGGCAGCGGGCAAGACGGACATCGTCGACCTTGCCATCATGGGCGTCGTGGGCATCCTGCTCATAGTCGTCAATCTCGCGGCCTTCGCCGTTGCCCAGTTGGCGCTCCGGCGCGGAGACGCGGCCAGTGTCATTCCGCTCCAGCAGATTCCAATCCAGTTACTACCCCTTCTCATCCATACGCTGGTCTACCGCGGAACCTTGGGTGCAAGCAAAAGTGTCGTCTTCCTGTGCTCCGGCCTCGCGGCCCTCCTCTTGGGCGCATTTGCGATCGAAGGACGGCGTCCCGAAAGAAACTCCTGAGCGGGAGCGGGCGATGATGTGGAGTCGGGCTGTTCCGTGATGTCCGATGCCCTCCGGACCGCTGGCATTCCATGATCCGGTGGCCGTCTGGCCCGATTTGGGTTATGCTTGCGCCCATCATGGGCAAAACCTATAACTGGGCCATTCTGGGCTGCGGAAAGATCGCCAGAAAATTCACCGCCGACCTGAGTCTGCTACCCAACGCGCGGTTGCACGCGGCGGCTTCGAGATCGATCGAGCGCGCAAAGTCGTTCGCGGCGGAGTTCGGTTTCAGGAAGGCGTATGGAAGCTATGAGGAAATGGTGGACGATCCGGAAGTCGACGTGGTATATATCGCGTCGCCGCATTCGCATCACCATGAGCACGCGGTTCTATGCTCAAGCCACCGGAAAGCAGTTCTCTGCGAGAAGGCATTCGCGATCAATTCACGCGAAGTCGAATCCATGATCGAGTCTGCCCGGGCCAACGATACGTTCCTCATGGAAGCATTCTGGACGAGGTTTCAGCCCAGTTTCCTGAAAGCGATGGAGATCATCCACTCGGGAGAATTGGGTGAATTGAAAATGGTACGGTCCGATTTTGCCTTCAATGCCGAATACGATGCTGATAAGCGATTGTACAATGTCGATCTTGGCGGAGGTTCTCTGCTGGATATAGGAATCTACCCGATCTTCATGTCGCTGATGGCGCTCGGAAAGCCGTCGGAAATACGGACGATGGCTTCATTCAGCCCTACCGGGGCAGAAGAAACGATCATGATGTCGTTCGGTTATCCGGGCGGCCGGATGGCTTCGCTCGTATCCAGTTTTGCCTCGCATTCTCCCACGCAGGCCGAATTTTGGCTTGAGAACGGCTATGTAAGAATGAACCGGCAATTCAACGCACCGACCTCGGTAACCGTGTTCAAGAAGGGCGGTGGGGAGAGGACAATCACCTTTCCCGAAGGTATTGGATCGGGGTATGAACTTGAGGCGGCACATGTGATGGAATGCCTCGATTCCGGGAAAAGGGAAAGCGATCTGATGCCCTTGTCGCTTTCCACTGACTTGATGGAAATTCTGGATCGGGTACGGAGAGAGGCGGGAATTGTGTTCCCACGGCACGATGGCGTTATCCCGGCCCGCGGATAACAAAAAGCACGACCCGCTACGAATTTTTCGAACTTCTCGATATTTTCTCGACAGAACATGGAGCCAATTTTCAAAGCCAGGACAATCCTGACGTGCGCCGTGCCAGCCTGAAGGCGAGGATGCTTGAACTTTCCCCGATTCAGATTGCCATGGATGCTCATCATTCCACGGCCCCGCCGGGATCAGGACGCGCGTATCCGCGGCTGCCTGGCTCTGGAAGCGGGGATTTTCGCTGGCTGCACGCTTCCTTTGGGCGGTTTATCGTCAGGCTTCGCGACAGCACCGGTTTCGCGCTTTAGGAGCGCGTACACGTCCTCAAGCGGCGACGGTTTGAGGAAGAAGTAACCCTGCATCGATCCGCATTCCCTATTGGTGAAATACTCCAGCTGTTCTTTCGTTTCAATGCCCTCGGCGACAATGTCCAGATCGAGGATGTGCCCGAGGTTGATAATGGCGTTGACGACCTTCTCGTTTTGCCGTTCGGCGAGATTGACCACGAACGAGATGTCGATCTTGAGCGCGTCCACCGGAAGTTGCGACAGGTAGGCGAGCGACGAGTAGCCCGTTCCAAAGTCATCGACCATGAAGGATATACCGGGCAGGCGGAGCTTGATCTCATGTATACGCTTGATGGCGTCCTTCGTATTGTGCATGATCGTCGATTCGGTAAGTTCCAACTTGAGTCGCGAGGGCTGCAGGCCGGAACTCCGAACGATGCTCGCCAGGTCGTCGACGTAGCCTGGTTGTTCGAACTGGCGGCTTGAGACATTGACCGAAACATACAGGTCCTGGAATCCCTTGTCATGAATCCGGCGGGTGTCGTAGCAGGCGCGCCGAAGGACCCAGTCGCCAAGCCTCAGAATCAGGCCATTGTCTTCCGCGATCGGTATGAATACCGAAGGCGGCACGTCCGTGCCGTCGAGCCTCTTCCATCGGGCAAGAGCCTCCATTCCGCGAATCCTGCCATCCACTCCCATAATAGGTTGGTAGAGCAGCTTGAAGTCCCCGTTGCCCAGGGCAGTTTTCATTTCCTGCTCAAGCTGCCAGCGCTCCGTAGCCTTCGCTGATACCGCCGGATCATAGATCGTATAGCGGTTCTTGCCTTCTTCCTTGGAGCAGTACATGGCTATGTCCGCGCTCTTGGTCGCGTCTTCTATCGTACGTCCGTGATCGGGAACGACTGCCACGCCGATGGACACTCCGACGCTGACCCGACTGCCCGAGTTTTTGATTTTTGACCTGAGGATGTACGGGTCGGCCACGCTCATAAGGATGCGCTCGGACACGACGACGCCGTCGCTGGAATCCTTGATCTTGGTAAGCACGACGACGAATTCGTCACCGCCGAAGCGGTACGCCGTATCGCGCTCCCGCAGGCATACCCGGATGCGCCTGGCTGTCTCAACCAGGAGCTCGTCACCAGCATCGTGACCCAGCGTGTCGTTCACGTGCTTGAAGCCATCAAGATCCAGGAAGAGCACGATCCCCCGGGACGCTTCTTCCAGTTCGAAGGACTGCAACAGGAGAGACATGTCCTCGTTGAACAGGTCCCGATTACCCAGGCCGGTCAGCTTGTCATGGAAGGCCAGGTGGCGTAGCTTCCGCTCCAGGGTCTTGCGCTGGGTGATGTCGCGAATGACGCAGGTAAGGGTACGGCCCCGCTGGTCTTTCGAGTTTCCGAATGACATCTCCATCGGCGCTACACCGCGATGCTTGGTTGCTCCCAGGAATTCAAAAGTCCGCTTGAGGCCGAGCGCCAGCCGGTCCTGGTCGTCTATATAGAAATACTTCCGGAACTCGTTTTCATGCTTTGAGAACACCTCGGGAGGGAACAGGATGCTGAATGGCTGACCGAATACTTCCTCGCGTTCCCATCCGAACGTATTCTTGACGCCCGAGTTGGCGAAAATGATCTTGAACTCGTCATCGAGCCTGAATATGGCTTCGGTGATGGTTTCCGAGAGCGCGACGTAGTGTTCCCTGGTTTCCTTGAGTTGCTGGAACAGGGCATGGTCAAAGGACAGGTCACGGATCAACGCTATTACGGCGGGCTCGCCCCGGAGCTGAATGGCTGAAAGCAGGCAGTCCATGGAAACGACGGTACCGTCCCGCAGCTGGCCCCTGAAGGCGAGTATATCCTCCGGCGTGGCGGAATGAGGGGAGTTGCCATGCATCGAGAATTCGGCGAGCCGCTCATGGAACGCGCCCCGATATCCCTCGGGAAGCAGCTCGTAGATGGGAGATCCGATCAATTCGCGGCGGTCGTACCCGAAAGTTGAAAAGAACGTATGGTTTGCTTCGACGATCTTGCCCGCAGGCGACATGATGAGGATCGAATCGGAAACTCCGTCCAGGAGAATCTCGAGGCTGGCGATGGATTCCTCCGTGCCATCCTCAAGCTTGAGTGCGTATCCCTGGATGATTCGTTCAAGCAATTGCGAGAAAATAGACTCACCAGGATCCGAGAGTGGATTCGTGTGCAGCGTCATACCCGGTCCCTGCTCTCGCCTGATCGGGTTGAACTCTCCATCCAGGAGATTTGACAGTCGATCCGGTACCCCGTCCGTGTCCGAGGATTCAATGGACTCGAGAAGACCGACTATGTCCATACTTTTTTGCATTGGGGGAAAGCCCTTCCGTCCAAAAATCTGCTGATACCATCATTGTAATACAGCTCGACCGCGGTTGCCAGTGCGATTTTCAAGGGCGCGCCGCGCTCCCCTGCGGGAAGCGCGACCGGCTGCTCCGCTACAATCTCGTGCGCGCCCCTGGTTTTCGCATCCGCGTCTCGCTGTGCGAGCCGCGCTCCGCTTCGCGGTGGCAAGTAACGCGCGCGCGAGGATTTCCGCTGCGCCGCCTCGCGCGTCGTGAATCCCGCCAGCGGGTGCCGTACATCGGCTGAAGGCGCACCGTGAACGATTGCCATCGGCCCGCATGAACCGGCGGCTTGCCTCTAATCACGGTCGCTTTGTGGGCCTGCCCTTGTCCCTGTTCTCCTTGAGGATGCAGCGCATGGCATCGACAAGGGCCTCCTTCGCCATGCCGGCATCCCCGCCCGCGCCTTCAACCATACCGGCTATCAAGCCCTCGCGTTCCAGGCGCGCAAGCCCGTGCACAAGTGACCAGAGTATCAGGGAGGCGGCGTCGGCGCTCGGTCTCGGATCGAGTGAGCCCTCGGCCTGGCACGCCTCCACGCGGCTCCTGAGTATGCCGAACGCGTCTAT
>SPCK01000377.1 GCA_004525355.1 Spirochaetales bacterium | reverse complement strand
GTTTTGCGTCGGCGGCGGAGCCCTCCTGGACATCAAGCAGCAGGAATTCTTCGCATCCTTCGGCGTGCCGATCTACCAGGGCTACGGCCTGACCGAGGCCGCGCCCATCATAAGTTCAAACTCGCCGCTATCCTATAAGTTCGGCACCTCCGGACGCGTCGCGCCCTCGGTTGAGTGCACCATCCGCAAGCAGGACGGCAGCCTCTGCCCCGTCGGAGTGACCGGCGAGATCGTCATCCGCGGCGGCAACGTCATGAAAGGCTACTACAAGAACCCGGAAGCCAGCGCCAAGGCCTTGCGCGACGGTTGGCTGTGGACCGGAGATCTGGCGTATTTCGACGCGGACGGATTCCTCGTGGTCGTCGGGCGAGAAAAAGCCCTCCTGATCGCGGAGGACGGCGAGAAGTACAGCCCCGAAGAGATCGAGGAGGCCGTCGGTTTCTCCACCGAGGCTTTCAGCGCCATCATGGCCTGGAACGAACAGCGCAAGTACACGGTCGCGCTGGTGACGCTTGACGAGGATCGGGTCAAGCGCATCGCAGCCGCGCGCGGCGCCGTGACGCCGGAGGAAGTCCTGGCTCTGCTCAAAGAAGAATTCTATCGCTTCAAGAGCGATCACAAGGCCAAGAAGGTTCAGGCCGCCTGGATCCCCGCTACCTTCATGATCGTGCCCGGACAATTCTCCGACAAGGACGGTACCATCAACTCCACGATGAAACTGGTGCGCCACCGAGTGGCCGACCTCCATCGTGACCTCATCGAGTACGCGTACACGCCCGAGGGAAACAAGCCGGAGAATGAACGGAACCTAGCGGCGCTCATGGAAGTCCTGGGAAGGTAGGGGCGTCCCGGCGGCCAAGTCGCGAGCACGCTCGCGCCCCGGCCGCCGTCGGGCTATACGCGAGTAGTACATTCCTCGCGCCCGAGTGGGCGCTCCGGTACGCGCTACTCGCTGCTATCCCTGACGCGCCGCCTGCGGCTGCCCTTCTCTACCGGTCACGATCAATCAATCGTACATATTCTGACGGATGTCGGTTCGCTTCAGGTCGAACTCAATGTAGACGTTGCCGTACTTCATGTCGATGGACACGTACAGGCGTACGAGGCCGACGATTTCAGTCAGTTCCATCTCCTTGCCCGGCTCCCCGACCAGCTTGAACGCGCCTGACGCGTCGCCCGCCGTGAGCGTCGGGGACATGTGAAGGATGCCGTCCTTTTCCTCGGGGCGGAGCGAAAGCCGCACCGGGACCACGACGCCGGCCCTGTCCTGGAATGACAACTCGAAGGTCTTTTCGGCCTTGGCGCGGGTATCCGGTTTCCAGTAGAAGCTGTCGCGCGCAAGGTACTGGAGTCCATAGAGCACCGAGTTGAAATCGCGCGTCTGGTCGCGCAGCACCTTCCGCTCGCCCGGCTTGAGCTCGAACTCCAGTTCCCAGTCGGAGAACGTGACCTCGGGGAGCTTGACGACTCCGAACCCACGGCCCAGATGCACGCGGATGGAATGCTTTCCCGGCGGCAGGTTGGCTATTTCGAAAGGCACGTCGATGGCGCCAGTCGTGTAGCCGGCGAATTCGCCGTCCATGAAGATTTCCGCCCGAATGATATTGGAGTGCAGGGCAACGGAGCCGGGGGACTCGTTTTTCAGCGACACGATGCTCCGGTCCCCTGAAGTGTCGACGAAGGTCGGCCGGCTGCCGGTCAGGTAGTGCACCAGGCTCTCCGCGGCCCGATGCACGGTATTTTCTCCCGCGCCGCGCTCGGCGAAGGCGCCGCTCCTTCCCGTGGCGACGGCGACCACCCGTATGGTAATAAGCACTTCGGCGGACATGGCCACGTACTCCGCGGAAACGATGAAATCAGCGCCGAGCAGATTCCCGACCTTGAGCGCGCTCGTTCGGTCGTCCACGAGGCCGGAGAGCTGCAACTCCTGCTCGGCCAGCACTCTGTCCAGGCTACCTCGATCCACCAGCGTCACGCCCGGTGCCCGGGTCAGGTCATAGAGGAGCAGGCCCTGGACGATGCCTCCGATGTAGTCTGAACGTGGGTCGATATCCAGGTTGCGGACGGCGGTAAACGCCACCATGACGGTTCTGTCCGGCACTTGGGCCGGAATCGCGGCGGCGACCATGAGCACGAGGGCTAGTAAGCAGGGGAAACGTTTCATGAAAGTACTATAAGCCCTTCGGTACGAAATTCGCAAGCATACGGGAATGTCGCGTCTCCGCGAGCTACCGCCGCATTTCCACACACTACCGTCGCGAACCTCTGTGGAGGCATGGCGGCAATGCTCGTCGCTATCTCCGCGGATTCGCAGGCTCGGGCGGGCGTGGCAGGTGTAAAACAGAAAGCCCGACGGATTGAAACCGTCGGGCTTGTTTCCCCGGAAACCGTGGGTAGGAATCGCTTACCAGCGACCGCCGCGACCACCGTGGGCGCCCATCATGCCACCGGCGGCGGGCCCGCCGAAGGCGCCACCCATCATACCGCCGCGACCGGCATACTGGCTCAGGTCATAATCCTTGCCACCCACGGTCAGCTTGGTAGCCTGGAAGAAGAACGAGTCTGCGGCCAGCGGTACGGCGGTGGCGTAACCTTCGAGCTTTACGGTGGCGCCTTCCTTGAGCGAGTCGATAAAGCCGTAGAGCATTCCGGGGATACGCACGAAGTAGGTCTTGCCGCCGGTCACGACGGAGGGGTGGCCCTGTACCAGATTGAGCTTGCCGTCGATCTTGACGGTCTCCTGCACGGGCTGCGCGGCATAGGGCGCTATGCCCTGGCCGGGGGCTCCCCACATGCCATATCCTTGGGCGGAAACTGCGGCGACGCCGGCAAGGGCGATAACCAGGACGATTGCGATGCGCTTCATAATGAACTCCTTGAAGGTTCAAAGTATCGCGGGCTCCATGGTCCG
>SPCK01000168.1 GCA_004525355.1 Spirochaetales bacterium | reverse complement strand
TCTGTTGGCATGCGCGGACCGGGATCTCAGCCGAGCGGTCAGCCTCTGTCGCAAGGCATTGGATGCCGATCCAGGGAATCCCGCCTATGCCGATTCCCTGGGCTGGTCCTATTTGCGCCTGGGTATGGTTGAAGAAGCTGGACGCTTCCTTAAATTTGCATCCGCTCTTCTCCCCGACAATCCCGAGTCAATCCATCACATCGAACAGCTCGGGAAGGCGCTCCAGTCATGACGCGCTCCAGACGCTTCCTGGCCTCGGTCCTGGTTCTCGCGACAGCGCTTCCAGTTCATGCGCAATTCAAATTCGATTTCAGTTCGCCTCCCGCCGGAGAAGCCTTCAGGAATGGAGTCGAGGCATACAACGCCGGCCGCTACGCTGAATCGCTCCTCCTGTTCGAGCAGGCCCTGGGCCAGGCTCCAGGCAATCCTCTCGGCTCATATTGGTTGGGCAAGGCCTACTACAGGCTCGGTTCGGCCGCGACAGCCTTCGATGCATGGCGAAGGACTCTATCTGCTGTCGGCGCCTCGCCATTCCTGGAATCCCGGCTGGAACTTTTTGAGCAGGCATCCGATCCCGCGCTCGCGCTTCCGGCTTTGCGCTATATACGCTCCTCGGAATTGGCCGGCAAGGAAGGCAAGGACATTCGATTTCTGCGACCAAGCTGGATAGAACCGCTCCCGGATGGATCCCTTCTGCTCGTGGCTCACGGAAGCAACGAAATTCTCCATATAAACGTCAATGGACAGATAATGCGGCGGATGCGGGGAAATTCATCAGGCTTCGACCGGCCATTCTCGCTTGCCGTCCTTGTGGACGGCACCATTATCGTCTCGGAATTCCAGGCGGATCGCTTGGCGCGGCTTTCCTCGGACGGCGTCATTCTGGGATACATCGGCGATACTGATGGACCCGGCCGGCTCGCGGGACCGCAATACGTGGCGACGGATACCGACGGTTTTATCTACGTTTCGGATGTCGGCCACTCAAGGGTGGTCAAGTTCGATTCCTCAGGTCGGTACGTTTTGGCTTTCGGGACGATGAACGCAGAATTCCCGGGCCTGCGATTACCGACCGGCGTGGCGACCGGGAACGGCGTCGTCTATGTCGCTGACGCCGCCCTCAAGGCAGTCTTCGAGTTCGATACCTACGGCAACTACCTGGGGGTCGCGTCCCGGGGCATCCTTGCGCGCCCGGAAGGATTACGGCTCATGAAAGACGGCCTGTTGCTCGCCGATACGGGCAGGGTCGTCCTACTCGACCCGGAAAGTGGATCAGTCAGAGAGCTATACCGCTCCGAGCGTTCCAATCCCCGGATCCTGTCGGCCGCGTGGGACGCCAACGGCGATCTTGTCGTCGTCGATTTCGATGCGTCCGAGCTGGCCTACCTTTCCGATCCGGCCATTCGCTATGCAGGCCTGTCCGTCGAGGCGATAGGGATCGATTCGTCGCGATATCCAAGGGTAAATGTCAATGTGCGCGTTCTCGATCGGGCGGGGCGTCCGGTGGTCGGACTATCCAGCTCGAATTTCTACCTGTCGCAAACCGTTCGGATTACTGAACGTCGAATCGAAGCGGATCGGCCCGTTGATTATGTTACCGAAAGCATCAGCCCTGCCCAAGGTTTTGCTTTCGATGGGTCGCTTGACGCGTCCACGGAACTCAGTGCGATATTCCTCCTTGAAGGTTCTGATACCATGGTCGCCTCGATTCGACAGACACGGGATATCCTTTCCGAGATTCATGACGCATTTGGCGAAAATTCGTCAGCGGCCCTCGTGATAGCCGGGGCTTTGCCGCAGCCCGCCATCCGGGGAAACCTCGTGACACTGACGAGCGCCATTCTGTCGGCCAAGGCCTCGAAGGAATGGCGTTTCGATACCGGTCTCCGACTTGCGGCCGGTTCCCTGTTCGTCGCCGGAGGTCGCAAGGCCGTTGTATACCTGACAAGCGGCTCGGCCAACGAGGCGCTACTCGATGAAACATCGGTATCGGAACTCGGTGCGCTTCTGGCCAACAACGGGATAGTGTTCTATGCCGTTATCGTGGGCACCGCGAATGTCTCCCCGGTGCTCAGATATCTGGCTGAAAGAACGGGCGGTTCCGTGCTCAATTCAGATCGCCCCGAGGGCCTGGCTTCACTTGCCTCCGATATACGGAGTACCAAGACCGGCTTGTACCGCCTCAGCTTCAATTCCTTGGCCAATGACGGATTTGGCAGGGAATACCTGGCGCTATCCGTCGAGACATACCTGCGGGGTCGTTCCGGCAAGGATGAGACTGGTTTCTTCTCCCGGTTGCGTTGAAATCAATTCCGTCTTGACGCAATGTACCGTTTTCGGTATAGTGCCACTCGTTCGGCGCCATCTTAGCTCAGTTGGCAGAGCGCGTGACTTGTAATCTCGAGGTCCTCGGTTCGATTCCGGGAGATGGCTCAAGACCATGAGTTTAACCAGGGCGCCGGTCCCTATTGGAGAGATTCCCGAGCGGTCAAAGGGGGCAGACTGTAAATCTGTTGGCTCAGCCTTCGAAGGTTCGAATCCTTCTCTCTCCATCACCAGTGGTCGCCCGACGGGCGACCTTTTTTTTCAAGCGGTAGCCAAAACGGCCTGGAGGATAATGAGGGTATGGAAACGCCATTCTGGAATCGAGGCCTTCGCTTCACATGCACGCGGTGTTCAGACTGCTGCCGGCATGATCCGGGGGTCGTTTTTCTCTCCGCTGACGATATTATTCGCCTGCTTTGCCATATGGGGCTTGCCTTTCGCGAGTTTCTGGATAAATTTACCAGATCGGTAGATGTGGGCACCGGATGGTCCATCAGTCTGACAGAGAAGCCTGGCAACGATTGCATTATGTGGACTCCTGCCGGTTGCTCGGTCTATGCAGCCCGTCCGGTTCAATGCTCATCATATCCATTTTGGCCGGGTATCCTGGACTCGGAGGCTGATTGGCAGGCTGCGGCCCACAAGTGTCCCGGAATCGGTTCCGGCGCCCTTCTGGAAGGCAGTGTCATTGCCGATCGGCTCATGACCAGGATTTCCAACAATGCTCTCGTCCTCGATTATGCCTTACGTTGGGAGACGATAGATGAAAATACGATTCTGGGGCGTAAGAGGTTCCCTGCCCACTCCAACGACACCCGCCCAGCTTAGGAGCAAGATTTCTTCCATCGTCCAGAGAATTTCGCCTGACGACCTCGCGTCACAGGAATCGCGCGAGCGCTTCCTGGCGCTGCTCCCGGATTACCTGTTCTCCACGATCGGGGGCAATACGGCCTGCGTCGAGTTGGTTACGAATGAAAATTGCCGCATCGTCTTTGATGCGGGTACGGGTATTCGAAATCTGGGACAGGAAGTGGCGGCGCTCCGCAAGCCCGTTGCAGTGCACTTGTTCTTTTCGCATTTCCATTGGGACCATGTACAGGGGCTGCCATTCTTCACGCCCGCCTTTGATCCCCGGTCCTATATCGCCTTTTACAGCCCTGCACCCGATCTGAAATCCATCCTTGAGGGACAGATGCGGCAGCCTTATTTTCCGGTCGGCATGGAGGCCATGGGAGCGCGCAAGGAATTCGTGCAATTACATGGAGACGGGGTAAAGATAGGCGCGGTAAGCGTCCATTATCGCGCGATGAGCCATCCAGGCGGATGCTATAGCTATGCCGTGCAGGAAGGCTCAAAGAAAGTCATCTATTCAACGGATACCGAGTTGGATCCGCGCGATTTTGATCGTACGCCAGAAAACGAAAAATATTTCGGGGATGCCGACGCGCTCATCATTGATGCACAATATACGCTCGGTGAGGCCATTGAGAAGCAATTTTGGGGACATTCATCGTTCAGCCTGGCGGCTGACTTCGCCGCCAGCTGGCGCATCAAAAGACTAATACTATTTCATCACGAGCCGTCCTATGGAGATCGCAAGATAGAGTCAATCCTGAAATCCGCGTCCTGGTATCTGGGGCATATGGAGGATCGCGGCGTCGAAGTGGTGTTGGGGCGGGAAGGACTGGAACTTGACGTTTGACCAATTCGCTGAAGTCGAGAAGCAGGTTGCCTTGCGCGGCGACGAACTGGCCGGCGTATACCTTGCCCTCGTGGAGAGGGAAGTCGATCTGGATCGTTACCAGCGAAAGGCCCTGGAAAACTTGCGTTGCCTCTTGTATGACGGCTTTTCCATCGAGGAGATGGAATCCTTGGGTGAGAGCTACGCCCGCCGTCTTTCAGATCCCGATATTTGCTGAAAAGGCTGCTGACAAACCGCGGATGCAGACTGTCAGCACCCTGTTAATCGAGAGGAATAGATGAACGACTCAAAGGTCCGAACACGGGGGCTAAAGGCCGTGATGGCAGGTTTTCTCTTCATCGCCCTCACGACGTTGGCGTTAGCGCTGGGCTCCATCACGTTGGCTACCTGGCTCGATCGTCCCGCAGATTCCATTCCGCTGGAAGGTGCGACGTTCACGGTCAGGTCCGGCGACAGCGCATATGCAATCGCCAGGCGGCTTCGTGAATTTGGCTTCATACGTTCCGAGCCTCTGTTTCGGGTCCTCCTCAAGGCCCGCGGGCTGGAGCAATCGCTGAAGGCCGGCGTCTACGAGATACGACCGGACATGAGCGGTAGCGGGGTCATGGACATGATCGCTTCGGGCAGGCAGGTCTTGAGCAGGGTTTCGGTACCCGAGGGCGCCGGGCTCGATGTCGTGGCCGCCGCGGCCGAGCGGGCAGGAATCGCTACTGCAGCGAACTTCATGTCCGCCGCCGTGGATACGGCATTGCTTACCGAACTCGATATACCGGAGACCTCTTTCGAAGGGTACCTGTTTCCTGAAACGTATTTTTTGCCCTTCGAGGCCGGAGCCGCGGCCTTGATCCGCATGATGGTCGCCACATTCAGAAGCCGGCTGGCCGTTCTGGCGCCGGAGTCGACGGCCTTAAGCCCCGAGGAGCTTCACCGCTACGTGATCCTGGCCAGCGTTGTCGAGCGTGAATACCGGGTTCCCGAAGAGGCTCCCCTCATGGCGAGCGTGTTCTGGAACCGACTGCGCATCGGCATGGCGCTGCAATCCTGCGCGACGATCGTATACGTGATTACCGAACGACAGGGCAAGCCGCATCCATCGCGCATCTACGATCGAGACCTTCAGATCGAAGACCCGTTCAATACCTACAGGTTTCCTGGCTTGCCACCAGGGCCGATAAGCAATCCAGGGCCTACCGCTCTCCAGGCCGCATTCAGGCCAACGGCATCAAAATATCTGTACTTCCGCCTCGTGGACGAGGCATCCGGCAGGCATTATTTCTCGGAGACCCTCGATGAACATATCAAGGCAGCCAGCCTCGCCGTCAAGCCGCGCAGCCAATGAAACGAATAGCCGAACGGACCGTACAGGAAATTGTCTCGAGAAGCGACATCGTGAG
>SPCK01000138.1 GCA_004525355.1 Spirochaetales bacterium | reverse complement strand
GCGTACTCGATACGGACCAGCGCTGCCGAGTCCATGATTATCGTCGTTATGAAAAGAGTCCTTGCGCCTTGGTACAAAGCCAACAACAACGCCGACATACCGAAGAAGAAATAACCGCGAGCTTGCGGCCTGAGCGCGAACAACAATAAATGGTACAAGGCAAAAAACATATAGATGCCGATCAACATCAGATCGATATATTCGCGATTCCTCGCGGCGAGGTTCCGGTATGAATCGATACGGTAGGGTCCCTGCAGGTTGAAGCCGGTACGATCGTCGGCCGGGTCGCCGTTGATCCTGAAGGCAAGCAGATTCTGCCCTCGCTTGATGTAGCGTTTATCCAGAGGCACGATGACGCCCCGGAGCGACCGTTGAACGTATCCGCCTGAAAGCGAGGGTTTCATCTCGCTCCTGAGAAGATTTCCGTTCAAATAGACTTCCCATGCCTGGCCCACATGCGCCAGGTACAAGGCGGGGTCGGTTGCATTGAGCAACTGCAGGTCGGCGGAAAAAGGCAGCAGAACGGTAAAATCAACCGCTTTCCCTGGCAGGAGGTCCCATTTGCCTCCGGCAGGCGCGAAGAGAACCTTGAAATCGCGCATCCTAAGCGTGCGCCCAGCACCTTCCGCGGGCGGAACGACCACCCACGCCGCATCGCTGGCACCGGGAGGAGCCTGGATCCACCTGGGCAGAAAACCAAAACGTATATATGCGGAAGACTCGCCGAGGTCGACCGTTTGCCCAAATGAGGATGCCGCGGCCAAGAAGGCCAGAATCGCCATGAGTCGTCGCATTGTACGGCAATCCTACGGCCCTTCGGCCTCCCGGTCAAGCTGAGTTTCATCGCATCGAAGGTCGTATCGCCGCCCCTTGGCTTGCCGCGGATGAAAAACCGGATTATGGTAGATGGAGCGCCTTTTCTGGCGTCATCGAGATCAGCGAAGGAATAACATATGAAATCCATTCTTGGTTTGATAATGATCGTTCTGGTAATCGGAGCCGTTCTGTATTTCATGAATCCGGGTAGCGACGACTTTAGCGCTTACCTCCAAACAAGAGCGCAATCCGAGGCAAAGTCAAATTCCTCAGTCGAAGCTGAAAAAATTGCCATGGCGATAGCCGGCAAGGTGGCCGGCGGCGTAGCCCTGCTCTACAAACGTGCCGACCATGTTTTCTACAGCACCTTCACGCTGGGACCTGCGTCAAAACCATCCGAGCGGTACCTCGGCATCGCCAAACTGTTCATAAAAATAAAGTAGCATCGCGGGCTCGGGCACATGGCCATACTTCGGCTTCCGTGGCGCAAGCGAGCCGTTGACTACCCTCCCCTTTCAGACAACCTTTGGTCGGAGGTAGCCTTCGGCAGATCCTGTCTACTGTCTCTCACCGGGGAGGATGCGCTACGCCTGCGCTCGCTGGCGAGCTGGTTCCTTGAAGACAGGGCGTTTCGATCCGTCGCGGGGGCCACGCCCGACGACTCGGATCGCGCTTCCATCGCCCTGCTTGCCTGCCTACCCATCCTCAACCTCGGGGAAGGCTGGTATCGTGACTGGAAAACGATCCTGCTCGAGCCCGACGGATTCGTGCACCGAATGGAGACGATAGACTCGGCAGGGGTGGTCAACGAGTACGACGACGAGCTTTCCGGACGGGTCACCGAGATGGGACCGGTCATCCTCAGCCTTCGGGACGTGCGCGAGTCGGGTTTCGGCGACGGTTACGATGTCGTGATCCATGAGATGGCGCACAAGCTGGATGAACGGGACGGCTGCCTGGACGGGGTTCCTCCCCTGCGACGCGGCATGAGCAGGCGGCGTTGGCAGGAAGCCTTCTCGCTGGCATTCAATGACCTGCGTACCCGCGCCCGGAAGGCAGGCGACAGGCGCGGACACACGCGGGGCAAGCGCCTGCCCATGGACGAGTACGCGGCGGAAAGCCCAGAGGAATTCTTCGCCGTGGCCTGCGAGCATTTCTTCGGGACACCGGAACGGCTGATGGCGGCGTACCCGGACGTGTACCGATTACTTTCGGAATTCTTCATGATGGATCCCCGGATGCGCACCCTGCCGGGCATGCCGGGTAAAATCTCGTGAGGAGCGTGATGCGCGGGCGCGTGAACTCAAGGCCATCATCGACAAGCTGGCCGCCGGCGCGTCTCCCGCGTCGGTCAAGAGAGAGTTCCACGATCTGGCACTCGGTAATTCCTGACGCATACCGTGTCAGGATGGAGCAGTGCCCAGCTGATTACGATCATCGCTTGGGCAGAAGAAAATCAAACCCAGGCATTTGAACGTGCACACGCGCCACCGGCAATTGCAGTATACGCACCATTTCCAGTGAATCATACGAACCCTTCTATCTCAATTCCGGATGCAGCAAAATCGCCGACGGGCGAGATATCTATAGGAATAGCCGACTTTTACCGCAAAAAAACTGACCTTTGAAGTTGACAGCAACCGCAAACGGGGTAAGATTGCATCCAACCGGCGTTGCCGGACACAAAGTGACCAGAAATGTCATTGGCGGTGTAGACGTAAGCGCAAGGCGACGGGTTTTCGGATTTTCGCCATGATTTTGCCACTACCACCCGAAATGACAGTTCCTATCAATTGGATACCCTGAATAAAACATAATAATTGTGTGGAGGAGAAAAATGATTGGCAAAAATGTTACATCTGACTTCAGCGCGCGAGTATCAGAACCTGTTATTGATCCATCTTCCTATGTTCATCCATTGGCCGCTGTTATCGGTAACGTACTATTAGGCAAAAATATAATGGTAGCGCCAACAGCGTCAGTCCGCGGTGATGAAGGTCAGCCCATTTATGTTGGTGATGATTCCAATGTGCAGGATGGTGTTGTGATTCATGCCCTGGAAACAGAAGTTGACGGAAAACCTGTGGAAAAAAATCTGTATGAAGTAAGCGGTAAAAAATACGCTGTCTATGTGGGCAGCAGGGTATCGCTTGCGCATCAGGCGCAAATTCATGGTCCGGCAGTAGTTATGGATGATACTTTTGTGGGTATGAAGGTGCTGGTATTCAAATCTTTTGTAGGCCGGAATTGTGTGATTGAGCCGGCAGTGGTATTGATGGGGGTAAACGTTGCCGATGGCCGTTATGTGCCTGTGGGATCGGTTATTAAAACTCAATTAGAAGCCGATATGTTGCCTTCTATTACACCGGATTATCCGTTAAAAGACATGAATAAAGGTGTTGTACATGTTAACAAAGCTCTGGCGAAAGGCTATCTGGCAACAGAAAAAAAATAATGTTTTAAGATGGAGTGTATAGCCGATTTATACCGATGATGCCATTTCGCTTTCATGAGGATAACGCGGACAGCGAGGAAAAGGCGAGAAAGTCACAGTAGAACGTTGCGCCGCGCCGGCATGGCGGGAATCGCTGACGCCACGGATATCCGGGCGCTCCAGGGACAGCATCGGTTGCTGGACTGGTAGCCCGGACCGGCGCCGGTCTTCAACACGAGGGCACTGCCACGCTCGAACCGCGCCGTTTGTCGAATCGATGGATGCCCAGCGTCAGAGCCGCCGCCGCGAGGGATACTACCGCCACGACCGGCCATACGGCAGCGCTTCCGTATGCCCGCGCTATGGGCCCGGCGGCCATCGGCCCCAAGGCGTTCCCGATAATGTAGCAGAATGATATGGCCGAATTTATCCGGCTGCGGTATGCAGGCGGCGCCCGCTCGGCGATGAAGGCGTTGCCGTTCGTGGCTCCCAGGATCTCGCCGAGGGTCCAGACCGATGTCATGACCAGTACGAGCGGCAGGCCTGTCGCGAAACGGTAGCCGCCGAATCCCACCGCGTAGAACACCGCCCCAAGCGCGACGGCGGTCAGGCTGGGCATGCGCTTCGACAGGTACGTTACGAACACGGTAAACACCACAACGGTCAATCCGTTGACCGTCATCGCCATGCCGTATCCCTTTGGCCCGGCCACCGGGCCCAGGATATCCTTGAGGTAGATCGGCAATGCGAAGGTGTGCTGGTTGTACACGAAGGCCACCAATATCGAGGACAAGCCGTACAGAACCAACACGGGGTTGGCGGCCAGTACGGTCCAAAGTGAACCCTGCCCGGTCTTTCCGTCCAGGGAGCCCTGTGCCGTCTCGGCCGGGGCGCGCGCGACCGCGGTCAAGTCGGGCGGCAGGGCTTCCCGGATCGTCGACTTGCTCGCGACCGGATCCCTGCTGACGAAGACGCTTACGACGATCGCAGCTACAATCAAGGCACCCGCATTGCCCAGGAACAGTCCCCGGGGAGCCGTGTCGAAAAGGAAACCCGCCACCAGCGGTCCTACCGAGAAACCGATATTATTACCCCAATACAACAGCGAGAAGGCTTCCTTGCGGCGATCGGGCGGCGCTTTATCCGCCACCAGCGCATTGATGACCGGCCAGGAACCTGAGAGGGTTCCCAGCGCGAGGGCGATAAGGAACGGCGTAAGCGCAGTAAACCCGACCGCCGCGCACGCCAGTAAAGCCGCAGCGGTAATCAGTTGGAGGTTGCGAAGCACGATGGCCCTGTCGAAGCTGTCGCCCAGCTTACCGCCGACCACCAGGCCCAGGGCCGAGACCAGAGATACCGCGGACATGAATGCGCCGGCGGCGGTCTCGTTGTATCCGAGCTTGAGAGTCAGCATCATCGCCAGGAAGGGTCCGACGAAACTCCCCGCCGATACTACCAGGCGCACGGCAAAGAGCGCGTAGATGGATACGGGTAACGCCGGCGTACGGCTGGTATCTCGAGTCATTTTCAAATATTCCTTTCGCTGGGAGCCCGGGATTCTACCCGCTGGACCCCGCAAGAATCAAGATGATGCTCCTTCAGAGGCGCGTATCCATCCTGTTGCCCGACTCATAGCTCCTCAAGCCCAGGCAAAACAGCCAGTACGACAGGAAGGCGTAGGCTGCCGCGACAAGCCACAGCAGGGGAAGCAGTTTCCAGTCCATCGACCTGAAGATGCGCAAAGGTACGAACGCGACGAAGGCAGAAGGAACCAGCGAGTACAGCACCCAACGGTAACTCCTTCCGAACACGCCCTCGGGATAGAGGGAGAAGGACAGCATGAACTCCGACAGCGCCGAGGCAATGGCCTGCGAGTTCCCCATGAAGAACGCGAGGCTCTCGGCTGCCGCGAACGTGGCCGCGAACACGACCGCTCCTGGAACGGCCATGGCGCAGAACAGCGCCACGCTCGCCGCATTCGTACCGGGCAGCAGCGCCAGCACGATAAAGCCGTAGGCGAAGTCGCCCCAGGCCGATACAACCGTCCTGGAGGCCAGCAAGTTGACCATCACGTCCTTTGGCTGCAGCAGGTACACGTCCAGTCCTCCTTCCATCACGATCCTGCCGAGCATGCGCACGTTGCCCGCCACGATGTGCGCCAGTCCGAACGACGTGGACACCAGGCCCCAGACGAACATAACATCATCAAAGCCGTAGCCTCCGACGGCCCCGGCCCGTGCGATCAGCACCGCCCAGAACGCCGCGAAAGCCGCATTGTTCAGCATCATGCCGAAGAACTGGATGAAGAAATTCACGCGATATTCAAGGACCGACTTCACGTTCACCGCAAAAGCCGCCCTCAGGAAACGCCCATAGGCTCGAAATCCGTTTCTGCGCATGTTCAGCCTCCGTTCAGGGCGATGCGCCGGCTCCCGGCCGCGAAAATACCCCGGGCCAGGATCATAGCCGCAAGCACCCACGCGCCCTGCCTGAGCACCAGGGATCCCGCCTCTGCCCAGGTAAATGCCACCGCAATCCGTGCGGGCGCGTAGGACAGGTACGGAAACGGCGTCCACAAGGCTGCACGCGCTGCCACGGCAGGCAGGAATTCGATGGGAATGAGTGTACCCACCACCAGCGCGAGTTTCTGGTAAATCCAGAAGAACGCCTCGTTCTCCTCCAGCCAGAACGCCGTCATGGCGATCGAGAACTGGAGAAAAAAGTTGAGCGAACCGGCCAACAGCAAAGAGACGACGAGCAGGCCCGCCCTGCCCGCCTCGACGATCATTCCATGGCCCTGGGTCGGGTCGATGGCGGGGGGAATCCCCACGAGGAGCAGCCCGACGAGCAAACCCTCCACCATGATGATGAGCGCGTCCACGAGCGAACCGCCCACACGCTCGGCATAGTGG
>SPCK01000176.1 GCA_004525355.1 Spirochaetales bacterium | reverse complement strand
TTTCCGGCATCCTGCCAGTTGGCTACCTGCGTCTGGATCACGCGCGCGATGCCCTCGACTGCCTTGCCGATATCCGTGGCCAAGTCACTGGAATTACTGGTTGGGGCTCCCCGTGCCTGATCCTCGGGAGAGCTTTCATGCAGCCGCTTGAGCAGCAGGCCGCGGTCCGCCAGCGTGGCGATGACTTCCTGGGCTTCGACGCCGCGGTCTCCGTAGCGTGACAATGCCTCGTCCACGGTCAGCCTGCGGCCGGTCGTCTTGATGTCGCTCAGTATGGCGGTCTTGATCGCGTCCATGTCGGCCTTGGCCGATTCCAGACTGGGCGGCGCGACCGGTTTCTCGGCCGACTTGTCGGGTATGAAGCCCAGCCTGGGCTTGTCCCGGTCGGGATCGAACTCAATGTTCAGGCTGGCGACCTCGTATGCGTGTATTTCCTTACTTATGTTTTTAAGCGATACCTTGCCGAGTTTATCCGCCCTGAAATCGATCTTGTTGAGCACCTGATTATAGACATCCTGTGAAAAACAGACGCAACCGGGGCGGGCCAGAGATTGCAGGCGGCTGGCAATGTTGATGCCCTCGCCCAGAGCGTCGTTCTCGTAGAAGTAGATGTCGCCAAGGTGTACGCCGATGCGCAACAGGAGCGGGGACGTATCAGCTTGGCTGTTTCGTGCGTACAGGGCTTCCTGGATTTCCATGGCGCATTGGAGGGCTTCCACCGTGTTGCGGAAATCGACGAGGAAGGCGTCTCCGATGGTCTTGATGACCGTTCCGTGGCGACGGATCACCGCCTCCTCGACGAGTCTGTTGTGATAATGAAGCAGCTCAAGCGTACCAGCTTCGTCTTTCTCCATCATACGGGAGAATCCGACGATGTCCGTATACATGATAGCCGCGAGGCGGTAGTCTTTGTGTTCCATGGCCATGTGCTAGCATAGAATAGCAGGCTGTCGCGGTCAACCGTGAAACAGGGTAGGCAACGGGTTCAGCCGTACTGAACCGGCCGCCGAATCAGTAAAAATCTTTTTATTCTCAGGTTGCGGGGCTCACCTTGTCCTCCATGGCGAAGGCGGCGTCCAGCCGGGCCAGGTCCGCCTCGAGGAAACGCATCCGGAGCGTCGTGTTCAGCTCGAGTTCCCCTCCGCGGATCCGCGTTTCCAGGCCGATGGCCGGAAGGTATACGAGCGCTTCCAGCCCGGCTTGTGCGACGACGCCTTCGCCCGCCCAATCCGGGTGCTCCATCAGCCAGGCAAGGGTCCAGTGCGTCTCGCTCGATCGTTCGGCTTTCCTGACGGCGGCGGCTCCCGCGGCAGCCATGGCAAGCCTGAGCGAAAGTTCGTCGGCCGGGAGGGGAGCGGCGCCGGGGACGCCGCGATCGACCGCCAGCGCCGCCCGGATCTGCTGGTGGCCCAGGAGGTCGCCGTATCGGCGCAGCGGGCTGGTGGCTTGCGCGTACATGGTGACGCCCAGACCCTGATGAGCCCTCGGTTGGACGCCCGCCATGCCCGCGCGCATCAGGCGTCGCTTGGCAAATTCGCCGGCCAGGCCGGGCGGAAGGCCTTCCCTCGATCCGGGGGCCTCCTGGCTGTAGTACGGAAAGGGCAAACCGCGGGCGAAGGCCCACCTGGCGGCAGCCTCGCCAGCCAGCACCATCATTTCCCGAACTACTGCGCTCGAGCGGAAATGGCCGACAGGCTCGACCCGAGGCACCCCTTCTTCAACCCAGACGCGCGTTTCCGGAATGTCTATGTCGACGGCTCCGTTGCCCGCGCGATATGCCGCGCGAATTCCGGCGATGCGAGTGAGTTCGGCCAGTGGTCCCGATTCCAGTTCGGGTTCCGCGGCCTCGTAGGAGCGGCGCATCACCGTGACCCAGCTTGGCCTCACGGATACCTCTCCGATCAGGCCGTCCGGTCCGACTTCCATCCGAAAGGACAGGGCCCGCGAACGATCGGCCAGGCCAAGGCCAAAACGGTCGAGCGCCTGATCGGGCAGCATGGGAATGGAACCTTCGGGCAGGTAGAGCGTACCCGAGCGATTCGCCGCCTCGAGATCCGCTTCCGATCCCGGCGGGATGGCGGAAGCGGGGTCGGCTACGTGTACCCAGACAGCCGAGCCATCCCAGGAGATCGCGTCGTCCGGATCCCGGCTCCACGCGTTGTCGATGGCCCAGGCTTGCATGGCGGAAAGGTCGAGTCTGTCATCGTCATCGTCCGGTCCCAGCTCCAGTTCCGGCGCCCTGACCGGATGTCCGGATCGGGCCGGGTATGGGTTGATCCGCGGTGTCCAGGCACCTGATCGGAGTAGCCACGCATGGGCGGATTCCGGTGTTTCCCCGGCTCCGACGTCGTGCGCGTTCCGGGATTTCTGTGTTCGGCCCAGGGCCAGGGCCTCGATTTCGCCCAGCCAGCGTTCGTCGCCGGGCAGCAGGCTGAATTTTTTGGCGCGGGCCAGGAACCCGGCGCGCTCGGTGACGTCGTTTTCCTTGCGTTTGCGCTTTGATTCTTCCTTGCCGCGATCTTCCGCGTTCAGGGCGACGATACGGTTCTCTTCCAGCCGGAAGGGTAGGCCATCAAGGGCAAGATTCCAGCACGCAAGCCGTTCGGCGGGGCCGTCTCTCCCGAAGACCAGCTCGGCCAGTTCGGATAGCTCGACCTTTTCTCCGGTGGTCATTTCCCATGCGGTTTCAAAGTCACCGCCTGCCGTCGGAGCAGGCACGCTTTTCAAGGGGCCTGGATGAAGCAGGAAAATATCCTTGTCGCGGACGCGTACGGCGTCGCCGTCGGCCATGGACAATTTGATGCGATCGCCGTCCCGAGTGGCGATGGCGGGTTTGTTCTTGTAAACGACGAGAGCTCCGTCGGGTATCATCATGTTCCTTTCATGGCAAGGCGCCCATTATACGGGGTATGGCGTACGGCGATCAATGATCGTTCCCCTCCGGTCAATGCCGGGACGTCCGGCTTGACGAAATCGGCTATTCTGATATTCTGTAGGCCATCATATCGGCCGTGTACCTTTGGACGCTAGGGCATAGCGAAAAGCCTGATTCAGGTCAAGCGGATATGTTGATGGAGGAAACGTGCGATGGTAGCTTTGATAGTCGGTATCGTTTTTATCGCGGCGGCGATTTTCGCGGTCGTGCCAGGTCCCTTGGCATGGTGGGGCGATGTCCTCAGCTTTATTCGCGGATCTCTGCCGGTCATAGCCGCCTTTGTCGGCCTGATCGCCATTTTTATCGGCATCGCAGACATCAAGGACAGGATCGAAGCGAAAAAAGAGGAAGCTGAGGAAGTGCAGGCCGAGAAAAAGGAATAAACTGGCCATTCAGGCTCGCTGCTCCGCCCCCCAGGTCGCCGTTCGGATCGTGTGCGGTTCTCGTATCCCTTGACATGTTTTTCTTATTATGGGATTATTCCGCTCGCTGTTTGGGCCATTAATCCACGATCTGGGCTTCGGGCGTATGATGCTAATACTCCCTGACCCGGCAATGCCCACGAACCGGAAGGTTCGATGGATGCTTGCAACATTTCGGAAGTGTATGGAACGCCGAGCCCCGTCGGTACTTCCTGCGCCTCTTATTAGGTGAAGGTACAGATCCATGAAGACTGTTTTCGTAAAGCCCGCCGAGGCTCCCCGCTCCTGGTTCGTCATCGACGCTCAGGGTAAACGCCTCGGCCGCGTCGCCGCAAAGGTAGCGCATATGCTCCGCGGTAAGCACAAGACGTGCTATACCGGCCATCAAGAGATCGGCGATTATATCGTCATCGTGAATGCTGCCAAAATTGAAGTAAGCGGCCGCAAGCACGAGAACAAGATATATTATCGGCACTCCGGATATCCCGGCGGCCTCAAGGAAACCACGTTCGCCAAGCTCATCGAGCGTCATCCGACCGACCCCCTGGAGAAGGCCATCCGTGGCATGCTCCCCAAAGGACCTCTCGGCCGCAAGCTCGCCCTGAATTGCAAGGTGTACGCCGGTCCCGACCATCCGCATGTGGCCCAGAAGCCCGTAGCTATCGAAGTCTAAGGAGAGGTAATCGATGATCATGAATCTTGGCATAGGCACCGGCCGCCGCAAGACCGCGGTCGCCCGCGTATACCTCCGCGAGGGCAACGGTAAGATCCTCGTAAATGGCATAGAGCTGGACAAGTATTTCACCATCGCCGACATCGCTGGAGCCGTTCGCAGGCCCCTCGTCGTCACCGCCAATGAAAACAAGTTCGATATCGTCATAAACGTAATGGGCGGTGGCCCCCATGGCCAGGCTGGAGCCTGCACACACGGTATAGCCCGTGCTCTCAGTCAGGTTGACCCCGCTTCCAGCGTCTCGCTGCGCAGCAACGGTATGCTTACCCGCGATTCGCGCATGGTGGAACGCAAGAAGTACGGCCAGCGTGGCGCTCGCAGGCGTTTCCAGTTCTCAAAGCGCTAAGTCAAGGCAAAACGAGCGGTCGTCAATGGTCCGCATCGAGTCTGTCCAGAGGGGAGTCCGCGGTATCGTCAGGTTGGCGGCCGAAGGGGGCTCCCTTTTTCGTTTTCGGGAGCCGTACCTGGAAGCGGCGCTTGCCGAGGATTCGTTGGAGTATGGGGATACTGCCGCGGGAGAAGTCCCGGATCGTTTTGAAGCGGGTGGCATGCTGCCGGAATCGGCTTTGGCCGCGGCATGCGAAGCCTCTCAAGCCGAAGAGAAAGCGGTAGCCCTATTGGCGCGGGCCGAGCAGACCCGAGCTGGGCTTGAGCGAAAACTGGGGGCGAAGAAACTCCCGGCCTTGGCCATAAGGCGCGCCCTTGATTTTCTGGAGTCGGAGGGCCTGCTCTCCGATTACCGGTACGCCATGGCTTGGAGCAGGCAGCGCATGCGCCGCCGTGCGGAGGGGCCGACCAGCCTCGCCACCGCACTGGCCTTTCGCGGAGTGGCGCGAGACGCGGCGCGACAGGCAGTTGGCGATAGATGTTCCGGCGAGGCTGGCAGGGAAGCGCTTGAGAGCGCCCTGCGACTGACAATGCACGATACCTGCGGTGATATCGTTGAGGCGAGGCGTCGGTTACGGTCGCTTGGATGGAAATCTGGTGATATCGATGACGCTATCGATAGCCTGATGGCTGATAATCCGGGCTGACAACCCATGAGACATCGGAGCTATATCTTGACATTCTTTCACTTATACTTGAAAATGAACGCAGATCATACTGTCTGGGGGCGTTTTTATGGATGATGACATCCTTACCATAGAA
>SPCK01000362.1 GCA_004525355.1 Spirochaetales bacterium | reverse complement strand
TTCGGTTTCTCGGCGTCTGCCGGCTCGCCGATGAGCGATGGCCTCAAGATAAGCTTCGAAATAGAGAACATATCCGAACGCGATATCGTCGTCGGCCTGCGATACCTGTTCGATACTTGGCTTGGTGAAAAGAGCGGCAATCATTTTACCGCCTCCGGAGGCACGGTCCTGGCTTCAGAATCACTGTACTCCGGCTCATACGAGGATACTTTTATTTCCAGTGGAGACGGGAACGTCGCGCTCAGCGTTGTCTTTGGCGAGCCATCCACGCGCCCGAACAGGGTCTTGATCGCCAATTGGAAGCGACTGAATGACTCGCTGTGGAATATCGAGAGCAACTCGTCGAGGAATTTTACCCTTCTCCCGTATTCCATCAATGACAGTGCGCTCGCCGTCTATTACGACGGAGCATCCGTTCGTCGAGGCGCTACCCGAACCGTTTCATTGCTCCTGACCGCTGGAAGTCCTGTCTCCCCGGCAATCGCGAAGAATGAATCCGGCGCCGCGGCCGCCGCGAACATCGCGGCCATCCCGGTTTCCGGCTCGCTGGACCTCATGGCCGACCTGATCAGCGCCAGAACCTTGCTTGCCGCCATCAACCAGGCTCTGGCTGCCGGCGCTTCCGTTGAGGACGAACAGCTCAAGGCACTGCGAATCGTACTCGAACGTTTGGAAGCGCGCCGGGCGGGTTACTGACGCGGTGGCGAACAATCCGCTCGATGAGGCAGAACTACTCTTCAGGCGCAGGCGTTGGGCGCAGCTTATTGCCCTTCTGGAACCGCTGTCACCCATGTATAGGGAAAACAAGCGTTTTTGCTTCATCCTGGCCGTCGCTTTCCTGAACAGGGAAGACATAGGCGGCGCTTATTCGTATTTCAGGAAGGCCCAATCCCTGGATTTCAGAGACGCGGGCGCCGCGCTCGGCCTGGCGGCTGTTCTCATACGCCGCGGTGAGTCGGACAAGGCCGTCCAGCTCTATATCGACGTGCTCGAGCGCGATTCAAGCAATCGCCAAGCTTCGCGGGCGCTGGATTTCCTGCGCAGACACGCGGGTGCGGATGCGGACGCGATTCCAAGGGCGGCCCTTCGCGCTCTATACCCCAAACATCCTTTTGATATGCGCATACCCGTCTTCCTCGGCGCGATCGCTGCCTTGATCGCTGTCGGTGTGCTGGCGGTCCCTCCGCTGATCGAGGCCATACGCTCTGCAAGGCAGACCCGGCCAGATGTCGCCGGTATAGAACTGGCCGCCGAGGAGCGCTTGAATCCGGTCGGGTCCGATGGCGATTTCTCGTTCGTACTTACCCAGAAAGAAGCCCTGGAAACGTTCGATTTGGCCAAGCGGCTGTTCCTCGACTATCGCGACGAGGCTGCCTTGGTCGAGGTAAACCGCCTGCTGCTTTCAAATGCGTCGCGAGCGGTAAAAGCGAAGGTCGAAGCACTTTCCCGCTACGCGCGAGAACCGAATTTCCTGACACTTCCGGATCGCTTTTCCATATCGCTCGTCAGCGCTATGCCGCAACTGTATGCCGGGGTCGGCGTAGCCTGGAAGGGGCTTCCAGCCAACATCGCCAGCGGTCCCGGCTACACGGAATTCGACCTGCTCGTCGGATATCACGACAAGCGCCGCCTTGATGGAATCGTGGCCGTCCGCCTGCCGTTTGAAACGGCGATCGACCCGGATGTGCCCGTTGAGGTACTTGCTCGCGTTAGAGTCGGAAGCGGCGGCACCTTTCATCTTGAGGCAATTGCGATTCACTCGTTCCAGGAGAGGCCATGAGGGCGGTCGTCCAGCGGATTCGTGAAGGATGCGTCACCGTGAACGGAGAGATGGTCGGAAGGATAGGGCGCGGCCTGCTCGTATACCTGGGCGTGGGCAAGGACGACACGGAAAGCGACGCCTCATGGCTGGCGGAGAAGATCTGCGGACTCAGGATATTCGAGGATGACGAGGGCAAGATGAACCTGTCCGTTCTGGATACAGGCGGAGGAGTACTCAGCATTTCCCAGTTCACCCTTTTTGCCGATTCTCGGAAGGGCCGGCGCCCTTCCTACAACGACGCCGCCGAGCCGGTCAAGGCACAGGCGCTTTACGAACATTTCAAGTCGCTGGTAGCCGGCATCGTCCCCAAGACGGCGGCCGGTATTTTCGGAGCAGTAATGGATGTCGCCTACGTGAACGAAGGACCCGTCACCATTCTCCTCGATACGAAAAAGAGCTGAGGTTCTTTCTAAAATACTCGACTCGTTTAAGCGGCTCGAATATCAAGAATTTCCAGACGATGGACAGTACGCTTCCAATGGGCATGTACCGCAGTCCGGCCGCGCGCGGCAATGGCGCTTCGCGTGCTCCACGAGCAGCGCATGAGCTTCCGCAAGGTATGCGGCGTCCGCGGGCAGGGCGCGTTCCGCCTTGAGCCGAACTGTTTCATAATCATCGTTCCAGCCAACCAACCCCGATCTGGACAGAATCCTGCGCGAATAGGCATCGGCCACGAAGCGCGGTACGCCGAAGCCGTAGCTGAGTATGCAATCAGCGGTTTCATATCCAATGCCGCGAAGGGTCAGCAGCTCCGACCGAGCGGGTATGGCCCTGTCCAGTAACGGCCAGGCGTGTGCCAGGATCTTGAGGTATTCAGCTTTCCGAGCGTACGTGCCTGCGGGATGGATCAAAGCGGCCAGCCGTTCTTCCGGGCAGGAAGACAGGGCGACAGGATCGAGCAATTCCTCCAACACGAGCACATCCAACGCTTTGGAGGCACCACGCCAGGAAGTATTCTGGGCCAGGATCGCTCCGATTGCTATCTCGAAGCGGGCGTCGACCGCTTCAGGATCGCCGCCGGGACCAACCACGATCGAAGGGCTGGGGAGATAGCCGTCCGCGTTCCGGCCCTGACGGTCCCCGCGAGACGGAAGGGGCCACCAGCCGCGCGGACCATAGGCTTCGGCAAGTAGCTCTATCAATCCAAGCATCGTTATTTCAGCCAACGATCGACTCCTGCCTGCGTTCATTGTCGGGTCAAGACG
>SPCK01000131.1 GCA_004525355.1 Spirochaetales bacterium | reverse complement strand
TGCCTGACTTCTACCAGATCCGGATCGAACAGGGGATTGCTCCTGGTCTTCGAAGCGAACGCGACCACCTGCCGTCCCTGCGACAAGGCCTGTGCCACCACGTTCGCTCCCAGAAAACCGAAGGCTCCCGTCACGCCAATCTTCATCATGTACCTCCGCAGGCCCCAAGGGCGCCCGTTGATCTTGTATCCCCGGGAACGGTACCATTCGACCCGGAGGCTACATGAACGTTCTCGTCACCGGCGCCGGCGGTTTCGTCGGCCGTGCGCTCGTTGCCCGGCTCCTCGAGGATGAGCCGTCATATCGATTGACGGCCCTGTTGCTACCCTCCGAGGACGAACCCGCCGACTGGAACGGCCGGGTCCGTGTCGTCCGTGGCGACCTGCGGGATCCGAGCCTGATCAGCACGATAGTGGCGGACCGGGACCTGGTATTCCACCTGGCCGCCTTCATATCCTACTGGCGCCTGGACCGACCCGTCATGGAGGCGGTCAACCGGGACGCCGTCACGGTACTTGTCGATGCGTGCATTGATGCCGGCGTACGGCGCCTTGTACACATATCATCGGTCGGCGCCGTGGGCTTCCGTAAGGACGGCAGCCCGGCGCCCGAGTCTGAACCCTTCAACTGGCCCGAGGACTTTGCATACATGACCACCAAGCGGGACGGCCAACGCATCGTCCTGGACGCCGTACGTACCCGCGGGCTGGACGCGGTCGTCGTCAATCCCGCTTCGATCATGGGCCCCGGAGATCCCTCGCCCGAATCGGCGCACAACCGGCTCTACCGCGACATGTATCGCCGGTCCTTTTTTTTCGGCACCTTCGCGGGCGGCTTGGCCATCGTCGACGTCCGCGATCTGGTCTCGGCCATCCTGGCAGCCGCCAAAACCGGAAGGAGCGGCGAGACCTATCTGGCCGTTGGGGCCAACGTCCCGTATAGTCGGGTCCTGGAACTCATGGCCCGGGCCGCCGGCAAGGTCTTCGTACCGTTCCCGATCCCGCCTCTCCTACTCGGCGCCGCGGGCTGGATCATGGAACTCGCCTCCGTTGCGACGCGCAGGCGTCCACTGCTTACGGTAGCGTATGGCAGGCTCTCCGGCTGGACCGCCTATTACTCGAATGAAAAATGTCGAAGCGAACTGGGCGTTTCCTTCCGGCCTCTTGAACAGACCATCGGCGATGCCAGCTCATGGTACCGTGAAACCTTCATCAACGCGAAGGCCGCTGCGATACCGGGAGAAGCCGAACGTGTCGACCAACCCGACAGCTAGCGTCCTATATCCAGCCATTGGCCAGGTACCACTCGCCCGTCTCCCGGAGAGCGTCCTTGGTCCGCGTTGAAGGCTCGTATCCAAGCATGGTATAAACCTTCTCATGCGATACCACCCAGTTTTTCTGGCTCATCTCCGCCAGCTTGTGCCTGTTGAGCAGGGGGGCTTCCCGCATGAAAGGCGAGACCAGATCACTCAGGAGGGAGACCACATGGATCGCCCAGTAGGGTACCTGAACGCGCCGCGTCCGCTGCTGGAAACAATCTTCGATCATGGCCCCGATATCGTCCCAATCGTACGTTCCTTGGTCCGCTACGAAGAACACCTGATTCCTGGCCGCCGGCAGAATGACGCACGTAGCGATCGCGTCCGCGAGATTCTTGACGTATACGAGGGACATGAGGTTCTTCTTGCCGATAACGAAACGCCATCCCTTCTTGATCAGCTTGAAGTACTGGAGAAAATCACGGTCATGGGGGCCGTAGACGCCTGGCGCACGGATGACGGTCCATTGGGTCCGGTCTTCGCGGTCCTTGAGGACCGCCTCGAGCCTGGCCTTGCTCCGACCGTAGGGCGAGATGGGATTCAGGGGCGTATCCTCGCATATTCCCCTGGAGTCGGAAGTTGGACCGACGGCAGCCAGTGAACTCATGGCGACCACGTGCGAGAATGAAGGAGAGAGCTCCGCGGCCGCGTCCAGAAGTCGCACGACCGCATCCGCATTCACTTCAAAATATTCCCGTTCGGTCCTGGCCTTGGTAAGGCCGGCAAGATGCACGATCGTCTGGACACCCTCCAGGAATCCCGCGAGCGTGTCCGTCTTGCGAAGATCTCCCTGGTGGTACGTGACACCAGGAACCCCCTCATAAGGAAAGCCGGGTAGCACCAGGCAGGTCACCCGGTGCCCGTCGGCTACGAGTCGCTTGAGCACATGTCCGCCGATAAAACCCGTTCCACCAGTAACTGCGACGTTCATGGGCACCGGTTCCCCTTTATATCCGTATCAATTCGATGATACTATCGTCCGAAGATCATGACGCGCAAGATGGAATACTCGATATCGGGTGTTTAGAGCAATCATACAAGACTCTTTCAAGAGTCAGACGAGTTTCAACTGAGCTGTCATCAAGAACAGATTGCGTCGTGATTCATCCGAATGTCAAGAATCGCGAAAAACTGCATAGCGTTTTCGCAAAGCACTGATTCTTGAAAAACGCTATACTCGGAGCCGGCATGAAAAAAATTTCTCCACCTATCCTTGTCTCCACCATAATAGGTACAGGCGCCATTGCCTGCGTTCTCTTTACCGCCCTGACACCACCGATGTTCGACCTCTCCATACTTGCCCCGGTTGCGGTCAGCCTGCGGATCGGGCCTGCCAGGCTGGCATATTGGTGGCGTTTCGCCCTTTCCACGATCCTGTTGGGACTGTTTCCTCTCATTGTTGGGCTTGTGACCGGGTTCAGCGCTCGAAGCCTCGGCCTCGCCTCCGCACGGCCCATTCTGCGCTCGCCGCTATTCTGGCTCACTGCGGCGGCCGCGCTGGCCATCGGGGCCGCCGCAGGAATGTCTCCGGCCGTCGGGGCATACTATCCCTATGCGCGGGATCTCGTCGACCTGGTCCGAAGCGGTGGTCCCATGCACTTTGCCGGGCATCTGGCTTTATATTTCTTCCTGTATTATGTGCCTTGGGAATTCTGCTTCAGGGGATTTCTCCTGCTGCCCTTCGTGGCGGCAGCCGAATCCCTGGCATCCGCGCCGGGCCTGGACCCCGAACGCCGCCAGTCAGCATCGATGCTCCTTTGGATGGCAATACTGTTCCAGGTCATCCCGTCCACGATGCTTCACTTCGGCCACCCCCTTTCCGAACTCGCTTCCGCGATTCCCGCGGGCGTCGCGTTCGGGTATTTGGCGTATCGGTCCCGGTCAATCGTACCCGGCCTGATACTGCACGCCGCGGTTGGGTTCGGCACGGATGCCGCCATCGTCATCGCCGCCCTGAGAGTTGCGTCATGAATCCGTCGGGCAGGAGAATCCTGGTAACCGGCGCGTCAGGATTCCTGGGGCGGCATTTCTGCCGGGACCTCCTTGAGCGAGGCTACCGAGTCAGGGCCGTCCACCGCAGGGCCGATCCACCGGCGGAATTGCTCACACTGGCCGACGAGGGGTTGGAATTGGTCAGGCTCGACCTTCATGCCCCGGGAGCATCGACCGTCGCCTGCGAGGGCATCGATATGGTGCTGCATGCTGCCGCCCTGGCCTATGATTGGGGGCCCTTCGACGCCTTCAGGAAAGCCAACGTGGACCTGACGGCCAGCTTGTTGGAGGCGGCCGAACGAGCCGGATGCGCCGATTTCATTTTCATGAGTTCTGCTGCCGTACACGGCTTCGGCCCCCACGAGGATACCACTGAGGACGGCCCCTTCCATGAACTTCGCTATCCCTATCCCATCACCAAGTTGATGGCGGAAAATCTGGTCCGCTCAAGGAATCGCCCCGGCTTCAGGACCGTGGCTGTCCGCCCATGCAACGTCTATGGCCCGGACGACGAGACGAGCACCTACGAGATGTACCGGGCAATCCTGGGAGGGTCCTTCGGATACATCGGCAACGGATCTTCCTATACCTGCCCGATCTACGTCGACGACCTCTGCGAAGGCGTCGCTCGCGTCCTGGCTTGCGACGGCCTGGGCGGCGAAGCGATCATCCTGACCGACGGTATGAAAGTAAGCTGGAAGGCCTATACGGAAGCAATGTTCGCGGCGTTACGATCGCGCAAGCGCCCATTGGCCGTTCCCGTACCGCTCGCATTCGCGGCCGCCGGAGCCATGTCCTTGGGCGCGCGTGTACTCAGAAGCGCCAAGGCGCCGCCCCTGACGCGCTATCGCGTCGAACAGGTCGCCAGCCATTATCATTTCTCCAACGAAAAAGCCAGGCGCGTACTGGGTTTCGAACCGCGAATCTTTTTCCTGGAAGGTCTGCGCCTGACGGCGGAAGCCTACCTCAGATCGCGCGGCGCGGGATGAGTTGCGGCTGCATTCCCCCATACAGGAGTCGATCATGTCAACGATAGTACCGCTTGAACTGCCCTTCCTCGTGCGCGGCTACGATTGCGGTTATGGCGGACCGCTCCGTCCCCTTGCCCTTGCCAACATGCTACAGGAGGCCGCCGGCGAGCATGCGTTCCAATTGGGAGTCGGCGCCGACGCCATGGCCGCGCGGGGCCTTACCTGGATGCTCTCGCGGCTCGACATCCGTGTCGACAGGGAACCCCGCGAGAGCGAGCGCCTCGTCGTGCGAACCTGGCCGGCCGGGTTCGAGAAGCTGTTCGCCGTGCGCGACTTCGAGGTGGTCGGGGAAGGATCGGATAAACCGATCATACGGGCCTCCTACGCGTATCTTGTCGTGGACGTCGAGGCCAGGCGGCCCCTTCGTCCCCAGAACGCCGTCGATCCCGACCTTGCCAGCCCCAGGCCACGCGCGATGCCCGACGCGATATTCACCGTTCCCAGATCGGAGGCGCCGTTCGTGGAGGCGTACCGCGAAATCGCGGGCGAGCGCCATATCGACCACAACGGCCATGTGAACAACGCGCACCTCATCGCCTGGATATGCGACGCATCACCCGCAAGCGAACGGGCGAACGGGCATCTGGCCGCCCTGCGCATGGAATTCTCGCAGGAAGCGCTCCTGGGCGACGAGCTATGCACCGTATGGGCTCCCCTCCCCGCCTCCGAAACAGGCACGCGCCAGGCTTGCGAGCTCAGGCGCGGCACCGACGCGTGCGCAAGGGCGGAGGTCACATGGAGCTGAAGCATGGTGACAACCCGACTTGACTGGAAAGGACAAGCACGTACGTCAGCCTTTCCGATGGGCGCCTGGCAGGATAGATAGCGATGCGCGATTCTTGCCATCCGCGCCGAATACGCTATAATTGAAGCGAAGGATCATGCGAATCATTTACGATTATGCCGGACAAACGCCTCATATCCCCGCCGCGCCGACATCTGCGAAGCGGAATGGTCGTGAGACTGTCCTGGTCATCAAGGTCGGGAACGATGCCGAAGCGGAATCCGTAAAGCGCCATCCATCCCGACGCCATCCGATATCGCCGGGCAAGGCGACCGATCAAGCCTGGGCCGTGAACAGCAAGGTTCACGGCCACGAGAACGCACATCTGTCAGCATTGGGTCCCTACGCCGCATCCGGCATACTGTACAGCACGATCACGACGCCGAGCGGAGAGTCCATCGCCGTGGGAGGCAGCATCGCCGTCGACCTTCAGGAAGTACCGGGCGACCCCGAGGCGACCCTCAGGAAAGCCCGAACCGTTCTGAACGCTTCCATGGCGCCAGGCAGCCCCTCGGGCGCGGACCTGCGCGTCGCCGCCCGTGCGTACCGGCTCATGCAGAAGGCAAAATCAGAGCTCGGCGTATCGGAATACGCCTGATCTGTCGACACTGCGGATCACGACCATCGTTTTTTTCGATATCGCGATAGCATACCGTGCGGCAAACATCGCTACAGGAGCGCCACCAGTCGCGAAACGATGACGCCCAGATAGTTACCCACCGCGTATCCGACTATTCCCGCCGTAATGCCAGGGGCGATGAGCCGCCGATCGCCCAACACGTTGGCCACCAAGCCAACAAACGGGGGCGAGCATATCGCGGCAGTGGACGACACCATCATCACATTGCGATCCAGGCGGAACAGCCTGGAAAGCGCGATATGCAGGATCATCGAGACGATGACCGCGTAGGCCACCAGCAGGAATACCGTCGGGCTGGCCCCGAGAATGCGCCGGATGTCCCCCATGGCGCCGGCCGCGAAGCTGAACACGAGGATGAAGTACTCGCCCAGGTCGAAGCTGCCCCGGACCCTTCGCACCGGCTGGATGAAACTTGCACCGATGGCCAGCGTGGTGATACCAAGGATGACCGCCATGGTCTGGAACTCCGTCGGGAACAGCAGGCTCAACCCGAACGAGACGCCGATGACCACGACGGCGAGCCCGGCGTTGCCCGCAAGCGGCAGGCGCGGCGACGAGCGGAACACGTCGAGGATGAAGGGAAAACGCTTGTGCATCACGGAGTCATACAGCTCGCGCTCGGCTTCCGCCGCCGGCTCGGGTACCTCG
>SPCK01000059.1 GCA_004525355.1 Spirochaetales bacterium | reverse complement strand
GCCTTGTCGGACGCGTTGATATCCAGGACACCCGCCATGATGCGCGGCTGGTTGGCCACGATGCCGACGGAACGACCATTGAGCCGGGCAAAGCCCACGACAATATTCATCGCATATAGCGACTGGATCTCGTAGAACTCTCCATTGTCGAACACGCGCTTGATGACCTCGCGAATATCGTAGGGCTTGTTGGGCGCGTCGGGAATGATGCTGGCCAAGTCCGACAGGTCGCGGTTCACCGGATCGTTGATGGCAGCGACAGGCGGATCCTCGACATTGTTCTGCGGCAGGTAGGACAGAAGCTTGCGGATACCCTGGAGGGTTTCCGCCTCGTTGTTGAACATCAGGCTGGCGCAACCGGAAATTTCGCTGTGCACCAGCGCTCCGCCAAGGCCTTCCGCCGAAACGTCCTCGCCGGTAACAGCCTTGATGACCTGTGGCCCGGTGATAAACATGTTGGCGGTCTTTTCCACCATGACCGTGAAATCGGTCAAGGCCGGAGAATAGACGGCGCCGCCGGCGCAAGGTCCCATGATAACTGAAATCTGGGGGATGACGCCGGAAGCGAGCGTGTTCCGGTAGAAAATGTCGCCGTATCCGGACAGGGCGTCTACGCCTTCCTGGATGCGCGCTCCGCCGGAGTCGTTGATGCCGATGCACGGGCAGCCGATCTTCATGGCCATATCCATGGCCTTGCAAATCTTGGCCGCGTGCATTTCTCCAAGCGATCCGCCGATGACGGTAAAATCCTGCGCAAACAGGCATACCAGCCGGCCATCCACGGTGCCGTAGCCGATCACGACGCCCTCGCCGGGCGCATCGACATTGTCCATGCCCAGATCGACTGCTCGATGCTCCACGAAAGCGTCGATCTCCACGAAGCTTCCCGGGTCAAGGAAGGACTCGATACGTTCTCGGGCCGTCATCTTGCCCTTGTCATGCTGGGCCGTTACGCGTTTGGGGCCGCCGCCGGCAACGATCTTGGCGCGCCGCTCGGCAAGTTGCTTCAGTTTCTGTTCCATCTGGTCACTCCACATTGGAAAAATAATATCAGTCTTGAACCACGAGCATCCGATGTCCCCTGGAACGACAGTCACGCCATTTCCGACACCCTTGCACGCCGTGGTGATCCAGTCGTGCGTCAGTCCCGCTGGCACAGCTCCACGAGTACTCCATTGGTCGCCTTGGGATGCAGGAAGGCAATCTTGGCGCCTCCTGCTCCATAACGGGGTTTCTCGTCTATCAGCCGCACACCCTTTGCCTTGAGTTCGGCAAGTGCAGCCTCGATATCGTCGACCTTGAAGGCGATATGCTGGATTCCTTGGCCCTTGTTCTCTATGAACTTGGCGATCGGCCCCTCGGGATCGGTTGATTCAAGGAGCTCTATTTCCGTATCGCCCACCGGAAGGAAGGCGACGCGAACTTTTTGCTCCGCAACGGTTTCGGTGCCATGAAGCTTCATGCCTAAAATGTCCGTGTAGAACGCGAGGGTCTCGTCCAGATTAGCCACGGCAATGCCGATGTGGTCTACTTTTCCGACCATCCAATATCCTCCTTCATGATTCCTGTGCGACGTATGCCGCGGCAAGTGAGCGCTCGAGTTTGTCCAGCGCCTCGTAGAAATCCGTTCGCTTTTCAAGCACGGCTGAAGCCAGTTCAGCCATGGCGCTTTTTCGTTCTTCGTGTTCCAGTACCGATTGTATCCTGTCGGCAGCCGCTTTGCCCAGCTCCCAAGCGAGGTTCTCCCGTCTGCGTATAGCAAGGAGCCCGGTCGAGACAAGCCCGGTCTCGTGCGCCTTTATCGCGTCGACCAAGTCGCGTACACCCTCGCCCGACTCCGCGATCGTAGTCAATACAGGCGGAAGATCCAATTCGCCATGGTCGTGGTGTTGCTTCGCGATATGATGAGCGGCGCCCTGTTGAAAATAATCGTGAGTTTCAGGCGCGACGGAATCCGGTATGGCAGACTCGGCGGCCAGGGAAGCATACAGTACCGAGAAGCGCGTAGATGCCCCATTGAGTACGGCAGTTTCAAGCATGGCCCGTATTTCCCGTACTACGCGCTCAGCTCCGTCTCTGTCGGCCTTGTTGACGCAGAATACGTCTCCTATCTCCATGACACCGGCTTTGATGGCCTGTATATCGTCGCCCATGCCCGGTACCGAAACCAGAACGATGGTATCTGCCAGGCGTACGACATCCACCTCTGACTGGCCCACGCCAACAGTCTCGATGATGATGTCGTCATACCCCGCGGCGTCAAGGACGCGTACCGCCTCGGATGTCGCACGGGACAGCCCGCCCAGGTGCCCGCGCGTGGCCAGGCTCCTGATAAACACGGATTCATCGGTGGAATGACGATTCATGCGTATCCGGTCGCCCAGAATCGCTCCGCCGGTAAATGGGCTCGAGGGGTCGATGGCTACCACGGCCACTCGCCGCTTACGGTTGCGTAATTCGCTTACGATCTTGTCCGTCAGGGTGCTTTTGCCGGATCCAGGCGGTCCGGTGATGCCGATGATGTGAGCCCTGCCCGTCCATGCGTGCAGGGTCTTGAGCGTCTCCAGGCGTGACGGGTCGTCCCGCTCGATCATGCTGATCAAACGGGCCGTCGCGCGAACGTCACCGGCACGTACGCGCTGGGCAAGAAGCGCCGCAGCGTCCATGGGTGGTCAGGCCTTTCGTTTCAGGTTGTTCCTGATGAAATCTATGGTCGCGGAAGTTGGCGTGCCGGGCGTAAACACTTCGGCGATGCCCGCTGCCTTGAGTCCGGGTATATCGTCATCGGGAATGACTCCGCCACCTATTACCAGCACATCATCCACGCCCTTATCCTTGAGGAGCTCAAGCACTCGCGGAAAGAGGTGATTGTGGGCGCCTGAAAGGATGCTCATCGCGATGACGTCGGCATCCTCCTGGATCGCCGCGTTGACGATCTGTTCGGGAGTCTGCCGGAGGCCCGTGTAGATGACCTCCATGCCTGCATCACGCAAGGCCCGCGCAATGACCTTGGCGCCACGGTCGTGGCCGTCCAGTCCGGGCTTGGCGACCAGGACTCGTATCGTTCGTTCCATCTTAACCTGCCTTACCAGATTGTCGAAACAGTCGTTACCATTCCAACAACCTTCGCTCTGCTCGCAAACCCTTTTTGCGGATTGCCACGCTATAGCCGCTTTTCAACACATTGTCAAAGAATGACTTTCTGCTGGTATTCTCCGAAGACCTCACGAAGCACGTCGCAGATTTCGCCAAGGGTCGCGTAGACTCGCACGGCATCGAGAATGGGAGGCATCAGGTTGTCGCTACCGATGGCAGCCGCCTTGAGGGTCGCGAGCGTAACCGCGACCTTCCCGTTGTCGCGCCTGGCCTTGAGCGCCTGGAGCTTCTTCGTCTGCTGTTCGCCAACCGCCGGATCGACCCGTAGAAGCCCTTTGGGCGGATCTTCCCGGACCTGGAATTTATTCATGCCGACCACGACGCGCTCACCGGATTCTATATCCATTTGGTATGCGTACGCCGCGTCCTGGATCTCCTGCTGGATGTAACCGCGCTCGATGGCCTTGACCGCGCCGCCCATGGCATCGATCTTGGCAATGTAGCCTTCGGCCTCTTCCTGGATACGGTCGGTCAGGCTCTCGACGTAATACGAGCCGGCAAGCGGGTCTACAGTCTCAGCCGCACCCGATTCATGGGCGATAACCTGCTGGGTGCGAAGCGCGATGCGTACCGATGCCTCAGTGGGCAAGGCCATCGCCTCGTCCTTCGAGTTCGTGTGGAGGGACTGCGTGCCGCCAAGGACCGCCGCGAGGGCCTGTATTGCCACGCGAACGATATTGTTGTCCGGCTGTTGCGCAGTCAGGGTCGAACCGCCAGTCTGCGTATGGAAGCGGAGCATCATGCTCTTGGGATTCTTTGCCCCGAAGCGCTCCTTCATGATCCTGGACCACACGCGCCTGGCAGCGCGGAACTTGGCAACTTCCTCGAAGAGATCGTTGTGGGCGTTGAAGAAGAACGACAGGCGCGGTCCAAAATCATCGATGTCCAGGCCCGCCTTGATCGCGGCGTCCACGTATGCGATACCATCGGCGATGGTAAAGGCCACTTCCTGGCTGGCGGTGGAACCCGCTTCCCGGATATGGTATCCCGATATCGAAATGGTATTCCAACTGGAAACGTCCGTCGCGCAATATGCGAAGATGTCGGTAATCAGCCTCATGGACGGCTCGGGCGGGAATATATACGTACCCCTGGCCACGTATTCCTTGAGAATGTCGTTCTGGATGGTACCGTTCAATTTTCCTGGTGCAATGCCCTGCTTCTCGGCAACCACGATGTACATGGCCAGCAGGATGGCGGCAGGTGCGTTGATGGTCATCGACGTCGAGACCTTGTCCATCGGAATGCCGTCGAACAGGATCTCCATGTCGGCAAGCGAATCGATGGCCACGCCGACCTTGCCCACCTCGCCCTGGGACAGGGGGTGGTCCGAATCGTACCCAATCTGGGTAGGCAAGTCGAAGGCCACCGACAGTCCCGTGGTTCCCTGCTCGAGCAGGAATTTATATCGTTTATTCGATTCTTCCGCGGTCGAGAAGCCGGCATACTGGCGCATCGTCCAGAGGCGTCCCCGGTACATCGTGTTCTGCACGCCGCGGGTATAGGGAAATTCGCCGGGAAACCCGATATCCCTGAGGTAATCGATCTTCTTCGTTTCGAGCGGCGTATACAGACGCCCAACCGGGCTCTTGGATCCGGTGACGAATTCCTTCTTGCGCTCGGGGAACTTGGACAGCGTCTTCTCGACGCCTGCCTGGTACGCTCCGGCGGCCTTCTCCATGGCGTCCATGTCGTTCATTTAGGTACTCCTATCACCGTTCAGTCAGCTTGCCGGGCGCCTACCGCGGCGGCCAGCTCGAAACCTTTGTGCAATGCCGAAAGGTTGAGTTCTTCCGTACCCTTGGGAACCCGATTCTTGACAGCAAGTTCCAGGGTTTTTTCCGCCACTATGCCGGAAATGCCGGCCAGGACGCCGAGCGCCACGATATTGGCGACGACCCGCTTGCCGATATCCTCCGCGGCGGCCTTGAGGATGGGCGCGGATATGGTCCGTGCCTTGATCTCGGGATTCAGGGCTACCGAGGAGTCCACGATAATTATGCCCTTGCCCATGAGCGCACCGAAGGTTTTGTAGGATTCTGCGGTCAGTGCAAGGAGAAAGTCCGGATCGGTCGCCTTGGGATAGTCGATATCTTCCTCGGAAATGATCACTTCAGCCTTGGATGCACCGCCACGGGCTTCTGGGCCATAGCTTTGGGTCTGGACGGCGTTTTTGTCTTCAAGTATAGCCGCTTCTGCCAGCACGATACCCGCGAGAAGAAGGCCCTGCCCTCCGGAACCGCTCAGTCGGAATTCTGTCCGCATTCGCGCACCCCTCCCTGGAAATTGTCGTACTTACGTCGTACCTGCTCCGCCATCGCCATGTATTCCGCTGTGAACTCCGGTTCGGGCTGGTTGTAGAGTTCGCCGACCAGGAATTTTCCCTCCAGCTTTTCGGGAGCCATGACCGCAGCGGCTTTTACGTTGACCGCCCTGTCCTTCAGCCAGTTGAGCATGTCGACGGCCGTGCCTAACTTGTTCTTTCGTCCCATGTACGTGGGACATTGATCCACAGCCTCTACTACCGAGAATCCCTTGTTAATCAATGCCTTGCCGATAAGGTCCTCGAGAAGCGTGGCATGATAGGTGGTGGCTCTGCCGACGTAGGTAGCCCCGGCGGCTATGGCCAACTTGGCGAGGTCGAAACAGCGCTCTACATTGCCATAAGGCGCCGTAGTGCCCAACATGCCCTTGGGGGTCATGGGTGAATACTGGCCGCTGGTCATGCCATAGATGTTGTTGTTCAGGATGATGGTTGTAATATCGATATTGCGGCGCGCGGCGTGAATGAAGTGATTGCCGCCGATGGCGGTACAGTCCCCGTCGCCTGTCAGTACTATTACCTTCAGATCGGGCCTTGACAGTTTGATACCCGTGGCAAAAGCGAGCGCCCGGCCGTGGGTCGTATGTAGCGTATCGAAATCCAGGTAACCGGGGGCGCGGCTGGAACAGCCGATACCGGAAACCACGACGACCTTGTTCTTGTCCAGCTTGAGCTTTGCGATCGCCCTTACGAGGGCTCCGGTCGCGGTACCGTGCCCGCAACCCGGGCACCAGATATGGGGAAGGCGATTCTGCCTGAAGTACTTGAGGATGTCGCTCATTTAGCGCCTCCCATGATGCGTGAAAGGATTTCCTCGGGCTTGAAAAGCTCGCCGTTCACCTTGGAAAGACGCTCAACCGGAGCCTTGCAGCCGACCAGCCGCTCGATCTCGAGGACCAGCTGGCCGAGATTCATCTCCGGGACAATCACGCGCTTTGCCTTGGCGGCCAGCTCCTTGAATGAATCCTCGGGGAACGGCCAGATAGTCTTGGGCCGGAACAACCCGGCCTTTATTCCGCTGGCCCGGGCTTTGCGAACGGCTGACAGCGAAGACATGGCCGAGGAGCCAAAAGCTACGACGAGAATGTCGCAATCATCGGTCGACTCGGTAAAGTACTCGCGGATTGCCGGTTCCGCTTTCTCGACTTTTCGCAGCAGGCGGCGTGTGAACCGGTTGGTGATGTCGCTCTTGTTGGAAGGAAATCCCGTGTCGTCATGGAAAAGTCCCGTGACGTGGAAGCGGTAACCCTGGCCGAAACGAGCCATCAACGGGACTCCGCCATCATCGTCTGCTTCATAAGGCAAATATCCCGCGGGTGTCTCAGGTTCCTTGCGATTTACGATGCGAAGTGTGGCAATGTCCGGCAGGATTACCTTCTCGCGCATATGGCCGATGACCTCGTCCATCAGGACGATCACGGGTACACGATATTGCTCTGCAATATTGAAGGCCTTGAAGGTCAGCTCGTAACATTCCTTGACATTGCCAGGAGCCAGTACGACCACGGGATGATCGCCGTGGGTACCCCATCGCGACTGCATGACATCGCCCTGGGAGGGAGACGTTGGTTGCCCGGTGGATGGTCCCACCCGTTGCACATTGACGATAACGATGGGAACTTCCGCGATTCCGGCGTAGCCCAGGTTCTCCTGCATGAGGGAAAAACCCGGCCCGCTGGTAGCCGTCATCACCTTGCGTCCGGTGAGGGACGCACCGATGATCGCCGCGATCGACCCGATCTCGTCTTCCATTTGTATGAATCTACCGCCGATCTTTGGCAATTCCTCTGCGCACAGCTCGGCTATTTCAGTAGACGGCGTAATGGGATAGCCGGCAAAAAAGTCGAGCCCGGCGGCCAGGGCGCCCAGGGTACAGGCCTCATTGCCCTGCATCAGTTTGGCGTTAGTCATGATGCGCCTCCGGCTTGAGATCGAAATCGATGTCTCCCACGTCCTTGCCCTTTGGCTGCATGACTCCCTTTTCCCGGATCTCGATTGCGAAATCAGGACAACGGATTTCACACAGACGGCACCCGATGCACAGGTCCGGTCGTTCTGCGAAGACCTTGACATTACGAAGCGTCAGTACCTGCTTTGGGCAAAAGGCGACGCAGATGTTGCATCCCTTGCACCAGCGCTCGTGAATCACGTGCTCGAAGGTTTTTTTCTCGCTCATGGTCCTTCACCCTTTTGGTTGTCCGCCTTTGCCATACCAGCTCCCTATGCAAGCCAAAGTACATTGACAGCGTTTGAGACAAACATGGTTCGATGGCAGATCTTGTTGCTCAGCATACCCCACTAATTAAACTGTGTCAAAGCAAAGGGGTAGCAATTGCTGAAATATTTATCAATATATTGAAATAATTGTTTCATTATATGAAATAATGCATTTAAGGCATAGAGTGTAGTGGTTTACGGCATTTCCCACTCACACGATTATATTGTATAGTAAGCCTTGAGAAACGATAGTTGAGGATTTCACTACCGCATCGGCAGGAGGCATTTCATGAGCACAAGTATGTCCATCCGCGACCTTACCCTGCGGGACGGTCAGCAGTCGCAGTTTGCAACCAGAATGACCCAGGCTCAAGTAGACCGGGTTCTGCCTCATTATCGCAGGGCAGGTTTCTATGCCATGGAGATCTGGGGCGGTGCCGTCCCCGATTCGGTCATGCGATTCCTCGGAGAAAATCCCTGGACACGCCTGCAAAGCATCCGGGACGGAGTTGCCGGCGCTTCAAAGTTGACAGCCCTTTCCCGGGGCCGTAACCTTTTCGGCTATAATCCCTACCCCGACTCTGTCATAGAAGGATTCTGCAGGAACGCGGTCAAGTCGGGCATAGATATCATGCGCGTATTCGATGCCCTGAACGATGTCGACAACATGACTGCCACGATACGATTCGTAAAGGAAAACGGCGGGTTGGTCGATTGCGCCGTGTGCTATACGGTAGATCCGCACTTCAGTTTCGGCGATCGCGTCTCCGCCTTCCTGAAAGGCAGGAAGGTTCCCGGTACTCTGTTCGGCATTCCTTATTTTGTCAGGAAAGCGAAAGAACTGGCGGCCCTTGGCGCCGACATGATAACCATCAAGGACATGGCGGGCCTTATCGATCCGGCGACAAGCGCCAGCCTCATCAGGGCCCTCAAGGGCGAAGTCGGCGTTCCCATCGACTTGCATACCCATTGCACGCCGGGCTTCGGCGTGGCCAGCATACTCATGGCCATGGTCAACGGCGTGGATATCGTCGATACAGTCATCATGAATTTTTCAGGTGGCCCCGCCGCCCCCGCATACGAGATCATCCAGCTGTTCGCCGATCGGCTGGGCATCGATACCGGTGTCAACAAGGTTGCGGTCGGCGCGATCAATCGAGAATTGCGCGGTATACGCGAGGAACTCGCCGCCTTTGACCAGTACAAACGCTTTCCGCCCGAGATCGACCTCGCCGATTACCGTCCCGGCCCCGAGCTGTCATCACTTCTTGACGGCGCGGTCGAAACCGCGGTCGCCGGCAATGTAGACGAGACGCTGCGGCTTTGCCAGCGCATCGAAGCCCTGTTCAATTATCCCGAACCCGACCAGATCGTACGGAGAGCCCAGATTCCCGGAGGCATGTACACCAACATGATGAGCCAGCTCAAGGATGCGAAGCTTGAGCACCATCTGGAAGAAGTCCTGCGCCTCGTGCCCCAGGTACGGCTGGATGCCGGCGTACCGCCGTTGGTCACGCCGACCAGTCAGATCGTAGGTGTCCAGGCAGTCAATTGCGTGGTCGACCGCACGCAGGGCAAACCCTTCTATACGAATGTC
>SPCK01000222.1 GCA_004525355.1 Spirochaetales bacterium | reverse complement strand
GACGGTGCTCCGCACAGGCAACAGGAGCCCTGGCAGTTCTCCTGCATGTCGAACGGCATGTTCCTGATCGTGACCTTGAGGTCGGCCTTGAGCTTGGCCTCGCACTCCCTGCCGCCGCACCACAGGCCTTCGGCGAAGCCGCCGGTGGCCTCCGCCGTTCCCTCGTGGGATTCGCCGTCGACCGATTCAGTTTTCGGTTGTTTCACCGTGCCAAAGAATGTCAGTATTTCATCGTAGTTGGCCACGGCCTTGGTGTTGGCGATTCGGAAGGCGCGCGCGCGCTCCAGAAGGTTCTTCTGGATGGCGGCCAGGAGTTCGCGGGCCTTGGCGGGAACCTCGTTCGCCTTGACCACGAGTTTCTCGCCGGTGTCGCGCCGGACCATGACCACGTTTCCGGAAGCAGCGTCTTTCGGGCCCGCCTCAATGCGCACGGGGACGCCGCGCATCTCCCACTCGGAGAATTTCCAGCCGGGACTGGACGAGTCGTCGGTATCGTAGGCCACGCGTCGGCCATCGGCCTTGAGTGCATCCACTACCTTTTGGGCATAGCCGAGCACCTCGGCCTTGTTATCGGTCTTGAAAATCGGTACAACCACGAGCTCGTCCTGCGCCAGCAGCGGAGGAACCACCAAGCCTTTGTCGTCGGAGTGGGTCATGATGACCGCGCCGATCAACCGGGTTGAAACGCCCCAGCTCGTAGCCCAGACGTAGTCCAGCCCGCCATCCCGGTTCTGGAACTGCACATCGAAGGCCTTGGCGAAATTCTGTCCCAGGAAGTGGCTGGTACCTGCCTGCAGGGCTTTCTTGTCCTGCATCATAGCCTCGATCGAGTATGTGTCCACCGCTCCCGCAAATTTCTCGGCATCGCTCTTCTTTCCGGCAATCACCGGCAGGCAGAGTATTTCCTCGGCGAATTTACGGTACGTTTCGAGCATGAGCTCGGTTTCCTTCACCGCTTCTTCCTTGGTCTCGTGCGCCGTATGGCCTTCCTGCCAAAGGAATTCGGTGGTGCGAAGGAAGAGCCGCGTCCGCTTTTCCCATCGGATGACGTTGGCCCACTGGTTGTAGAGCAGGGGCAGGTCGCGCCAGGACTGGATCCAGTTCTTGTAGGAATTCCAGATGATGGTCTCGCTGGTCGGCCGGAGTACCAGGGGTTCATCGAGCTTTTCTCCGCCTGCATAGGTGACGACGGCAAGTTCGGGACTGAAGCCCTCAACGTGCTCGGCCTCTTTCTTGAGGAAGCTTTCTGGGATGAGCATGGGAAAGTAACAATTCTGGTGGCCGGTTTCCTTGAAACGGCGGTCCAGCTCGTCGCGCAGGCGTTCCCATATCGCGTAGCCACGCGGCCGGATCACCATGCAGCCCTTGACTGGTGAGTAGTCGGCGAGCTTGGCGTTGAGGACGATATCGATATACCACTGCGAGTAGTCGATGCTCCTGGGGGTGATCTTGTCTGCCATGGGGAACCTCTCTCCGTGTGCTTGGCGGCGCCGCACCCCGGAAGGGACACGGCGACAGCGCGAATACAGGAACGCCGATCCCGCAGGACCGGCGTCCGTCTGAGTATCAGGATACTACCCGAAGTCGGGCAGGCTTTTCAACGCCACCCCGGCGGTGCGCGTCAGGGCAGGCGGAAGGTTTCCACCATGTAGCGGATGCCGGAACCGGTCGGATCCTTCTCCAGCCGCTCGATGAGGACGACAACTGTCTTGCCGTCGGGAGCGACGAGAATTTGCCGGATGGTGTAATCCTTTACATTCTTGCGTCGAATCTGCGGATTGCCGGCCTTCAGCGATATTTTCTTGCCGTCGGGGCCAAGAATGCTCACGTCCAGCCCAAACGAGGAGAGGATCGAACCGTCCTTTTCCTCCGTGATGTTCTGATTCAGAGAAACGTCCCACTGGACCTTGGTTGAAAAATCCTTGAATGACAGTACATCCGAAGCGTCTTCTCCATTGATGGAAAGGTAGATGAGCCTACCTTGTTCCAGATGATCGATCTTGCGCTTGCCTGCCTGGGTGATGGTGGTAGCAAACAGGCGGTAGAAGGCGCCGGCAGGATTCCAGCCGGGTTGCAGCTCCACGGGATACAGTCCCCGATAGACGCCATCCGATGTAAACTCATTCTTTTTTGTATCGACGATATAGATTTCCGCGTATGGCTTGCCCGCCGCCATGTCGAGTCCGTAATAACCGAACATGAAATAGGCGGAATCCGGTGAAAATCCCAGATTGACGAGAGTGGCCACGTCTCCCGCGAAGGCGGACGCCGAAAGGCCGAACAGTATCGTCGCTAGCGTTATCAATCTTTTCATCACTCGCTCCCCGCTGAGACGGAGTTCCGCCTCCTCTATCAGGTTATTGAAATAGTCGGCTACTATTCCAACAACCTCCGCTATGCTATAGCAACACTACGGAAATGTTGAAAGCACCGCATTCGCAGTTTTTCAACACCCTTCTACGAGTATCGGAATCGGGCGGGCGCTCTTGAGCGAAAAGCCTGCAGGTAGTACCGTAGACGTATGACGGCAAAATTTCGAGAGCGACTGCTCAAGGCCATGTTCTTCTCAGCGTGCGCCTCTTCTGCGGGAGTAACTTGGCTCGTCTGGACAGGATCCGGGGCCGGTGGCGGCGGTGCCATCCGGGGACTTCCGCCGTTGCAGGAAGCCGTACCCGTATACGCGGCGACGGCGGGACTGGTGGCATGCGTTTTGTACGCGCTGGTGTTGATCGGGATCATCGCGTTCAGGGCTGGCAAATCCGCGTCGCCCGAGATCTTCTTCTTTGCCGTGTGGGCTTTTGGATTGTCTCTCGAACTCGGGCAGGTCATGGCCATCTGGATGTCCTACAGCGGTGCGGCCCTCTCCACGGTATCGCTCTCCTCCCGCTTGGCCCTGTTCGGCCGCTATCTGTCATTGATGGGGTTGTTCATGGGAAGCATCTTTTCGGTCGGGCTGAAGCAGGAACGCATGGGACTCCTCCTGTCGGCTGCAATCCTGGTTGCGTTGTTTTTCGGAACGATTCATCCCCTGAACGTTGTGACGGCGGAGACCGGGGTTATCGTAGAATTAGGCTACGGCCGACTCATGCGATTTTTCGAGATTTCCATCATGTGCCTGATCGGCGTGAACTATACCTTGGCCTGGCGCGAGAATCGCGACAAGGCCTTTCTGAGGGCAGGACTCGGCTTGGCTCTTTGCGTTCCGGCGGTATGGATTCTGCGGGCAGTTACATCCATCCCCATGGTTTTTGCCGCCCTGCCGTTCCTTATTCTCGGTACCTGGCTGTATTTCAAGAACCTGTTTGTGTACTACCTGTGGCGCTAACTGAAGATCGCCATGGCGACCAAGCCCGTCGCGACAGGCAGAATAAGATTGTCCAAATCTTTCGTGGGGGCGGCTTCGACCAGCGTCGCCACCAAGGCAACCAGGGCCGAGCCACGGAGATCGCCTGTTTTAGCGTAAGCGGCCGAAAGTACCGCGAAAAAGCAGGTCAGGCTTCCTTCCAGCGATTTTCCGCCGGTAAAGGGGAGACGAATGGATCCGAAGGTTCGACCGACGAGGCTGGATAGTCCATCGCCAAAGGCCAGGGCATAGATGGCGATGGATGCCGCAGGTTCCGGGTAGAGCGCCAGGGAAAGCAACGCGCCCAGCCCGAGTGTAACTGGTCCCATCACGTACTTGTCGCTGTCGCGCTTTCGGGCTGCCATGGCCGTGATTCTGCTGAGCAGGAAAACCTCGTAGCCGTTGATGCGCAGCAATTCAGCGTACGCATAGACGATGATACCGGCTCCCAGCAGGGCTACCGTAAAGCCAAGGTTCCATGCAGCCAAGGTTGGCGTGATACCGATCAGGAGATGTATGCTTTTCCTGACAATTTCTGTTCTGAGTTCGGTGGTCCAAGGGGCGGACTTCCCGGTTCCCAGAAAAGCTCCTACGAATTCATCCAACGGTAGTACCTCGCGTTTGTAATTCTTTACATGCAATAACCGCGCCAAGATGAAACCTGAAATCATGAATGAACGCAAATCCATGTATGGATTCCATTTAGCGCCATTCTGCGATATCCTTGGTCGTATTGCCAGAGCTGAAAGTATAATAATACATACATCATGTCTCATTCATATTGAAGGAATATCATGAACAATTCTCTTGGCTCGGTGCCTGACAAGTTGGCCAGACAATGGATGGCGTTGACATTCCCTCGGCCGGTACGATAAAGTGTTTTTCATCATCAGGAAGCGTGTCCGCATGGCGATGCGTTCTTGACTTCATTGTCATTTTGGGCGATTAACTCAGCGGGAGAGTGCGTGTCAATCGTTTCCTCCCGCATAGCGACTTTGGTGGGCGATTAACTCAGCGGGAGAGTGCGCGTCAAGCGTTTCCTCCCGCATAGCGACTTTGGTGGGCGATTAACTCAGCGGGAGAGTGCTACCTTCACACGGTAGAAGTCACTGGT
>SPCK01000502.1 GCA_004525355.1 Spirochaetales bacterium | reverse complement strand
CCGCCTGTACCTGCTCACCGAGGAGGCGTGCAGGCGCATCGATCGGGAGCTCTTCAGAGACTCGATGCCGCAATTCGGGGTCTCCGGGGCATACGGGCGCCATTTCACCGCGCTCAAATATACCGGGCTGCTATTCGAGCGCAGTGAAGGCATCAAGGCAAGTTTCAAGCTCGACACCGACGAGGCCATCTGTAGCGAGGAGCTCAAGTCTGCTACCGGCAAGAGCTGGCTGGAGACTCTCTGCCATCCCTATTGGGGCGGGACCGCGATCGACAGCGAGGGGAGGCATGTATTCCTCGACGTGAACGAAGGAGAATACGTAAACGGTTCGGATATTGCATCGCGCGGGTATCCGGGCGCGCTGCGTATTCCGGACGTGCGGCCGCCGGAGAACGCCCTGGGAAAGGACCTCTTCTTCCAGAAAGGATACGCTCACGGAAACGCTACTGCCTGGTACAACCGCTTCGATCGACTCGAGGACTTCATCAGCCATCCGGTCGTAAAAGGGGGCGGGTACGGAATAACCAATGATGGTATACGGAGGGCACTCCCCTTCACATGGTCCAGGGTAGGCCGGGCCGAGGATCAGCAGTTTTATTTTTCGGCGCTTTCAAACAACGTACGGGCCATCTTTCATCCCAATCTGCGCATAGCCCACTACAAGGGAGCCGTGTCGGCATCTGAAGCCCGAACGGAGGCGACACGTCTTGCCGGCGACATGTACCGGATCATCCAGTTCGAGTTCCTTGCCCGCAGGTTCGGGGTGAAGGAGCGACTTGATCCCATGCCCGGAGTATTCGCGGGCGAGATGGCCCGCGCTCAGTCCCTTTTCCATCTGCTCCATCGGGCTATCGTTTTCTTCATAGAAGGCAAGGGAGAAAGCGCGCTCCTCCTTCTCTCGGAAGGCATCCAGACGCTCTATCAGTTCGAACGGCTTATCGATACGGGCCAGGCCGAGGAAGAACTCGCGCGCGAGTCGTCGCTCTGGAGACGTTTCGTTGAAGAAACCGACGCGTGCACCCCCGAGAACATGAGACGGATCCTGGCCTCTTGTTTCCGATAATGTCGACAGCGACCGCGGCAAGACCGTGGGTTCCTGTCATCGTATGCGCCATCTGGCTGCCGACAATGCCTGCCTTGACGATTTTTGAGTTTTTTGTTGTCGTTCAGGTTACGAAACAGGCGAAATAGGCGCACTGGAAGAAAAAAGGTTGCATTATCGTTTATTTCGGTACAAACTAGCGGGATTATTTTTCCTACTGCAGAAATGGAGGAGGCTGATCATGGATCATTTTGGACTTCTGTCAATTTTACCGCCGCTTCTGACGATCGTCTTGGCGATCGTCACGAAAGATGTGGTAATTTCGCTGTTCCTCGGAATTTTTTCGGGAACCCTCATCGCGGTCGGAGGCAATCCGTATTACGCGCTCATCAGGCTCTCGGACCTGATAGCCGATACGCTCGCCGACGGATGGAACATTCGCATCATGCTGTTCACGATCCTGTTGGGCCTGCTCGTAGGCATGCTCGCCAAGACCGGTGCCGCATATTCTCTCGGTGCGTGGGCCGGCAAGCGGGTCAAGACCAAGACCGGTGCCCTCCTGTTCACCTGGGTGTTCGGCCTCCTGATCTTCTTTGACGATTACTTCAATTCGCTGACCATCGGTACCTGCATGAGGCCGCTCTGCGACGAGAAGAAGATTTCACGCGCCAAGCTCGCGTACATCCTCGACTCGACTGCCGCACCTGTGGCGATCCTGGCCCCGATCTCCGGATGGGTGGCCTTCGTGATCGGAACGTACAAGGCGATGCCCGAATGGCAGAGCCTGGGCGTCGGCGAGTTCACGTTCTTCCTCAAGTCGATACCCTTCAATCTCTATGCCATCTTCGCCGTTTTCATGGTCGTATTCATCACCCTGACCCACAAGGACTTCGGACCGATGTCCCGCTCGGAAGAGCGCGCCGAAAAGGGTCTGGGCCTCTACGACACCGAGAAATACGGCATCGTGGTAAGCCAGGTAGAATCCAAGGCT
>SPCK01000281.1 GCA_004525355.1 Spirochaetales bacterium | reverse complement strand
GAACTCGGCGGCTGATTGGCTGTCGGCGGATCCACGACATTGATCGCCGCGTGTGATTTCCACAATCATTCCTGTCTCTCTCCCTGTGGCAGCCTGGAGATGTCTCCAGCACTGATCGCGCGTCTCGCGCGACGTCGAGGCATCGATCTGATTGCCCTTACCGATCACAATAGCGCCCTCAACGTCCCTGCGTTCGCGGAATGTGTCAGGCGGGAAGGCCTGTCAGCCCTGTTCGGCATGGAAGCCTGCTGCGCTGAGGAGGTGCACGTACTCTGCCTCTTCTCCGAAGTCGATGCGGCCCTCGATTTTGGATCCTTCCTTGCCAGCCACCTCCCTGCGTATCCCTACGATTCGGAGTCGTTCGGCAACCAAGCGGTGATGGATGCAGGCGAGAATGTTCTCGAATTACCTACGATGTATTTCAACGCGGCGCTGGACTTAGGATTCGACGAGTTGTGCGCTCGGGCCGCGGATCGGGGAGCCCTGGTCGTGCCTGCCCATATCGACAGGCCCATGTTCGGCGCGCTGGCCCAGCTGGGCTTCCTTCCCGATGGGCCCTTTGCAGCCGTCGAGGCCCTGCGGCCCTTACCGCTCGGCGCCGCACGCGACTATACCGTCATACGGGGCTCCGATGCCCATTATCCTGAGCACGTGGCATGCAGGCCCTTCGGCCTCGAGCTGGCGCCCGGCTGGCGCAAGGCCGATGGAACCGTGGATTTGCGATACGTAGCTGAAGCCTTGGCTGCCGGCCGCGTCAGCCTGTCGGGTCCGGCATGAGCGCCGCCTGTCGCGCGACCAGGGCCGTTTGTGCCCATTGCGTCGCAGCTCTGCTTACCGTAGCCGCATGCGCGTCAGCGATTGCACAGACGAGAGAAATTTCCGATTCGCCCGAATCCTATCTGGGCAATCGACGGGCAGCTCTACCTACCGTGGCACTATGGCGCGACGCACAGGTGGTGAGCTTGTTCGGCAACATGCGGATCCGGGAGACTGAAGGCTCGGAAATCGATCAGGCGAGTTTCGGGTTCATACCGGATCCCAATCTATTCCTGGATCTGCCCAGCGGGGTTCAGGAAGATCGTTTCAAGGTTCCTGGCTATCGGACTGTGTGGCTGGCCTTCACGGTACGCAATTCTTCCGATGACAGCGATTGGGCTCTCAGCTCCTACCGTTCGGATTTCATGGCGAAGGAACTCGTTCTCGTCGACGAGCGGGGAGAACGCGAATCCTGGGAGGGCGACCGGCTCGCGGCGCTGGAACGTCGGACCGGAATAGCCAATATCGCTTCTATTCGAATTCCCCTGCCGCTGGCCGAGCGCCGGACCGTCTACGTGCGCTTGGAAGGATTTGGCGTGTTCCTGTCCGACGTTCGGTTGTGGCGAAATGAAGCCTTGAACTCAATGCTCGCGGAATACGCGTCGGCGGAAGGGGTATTCGGCGGGGCTATGGCCGTTCTGTTTATATTCTCCATTCTGATCGTCGGCCTGGCAGGACGAAAGCACCTACCGTACGCGATTTTTTCTTGTTTCGCCTTCCTGTTCGTTCTCGTGTCACTTCGCGGCGGGGGAAGTGTCGTAATGGCTCGCGGAGACTCTGGGGGCAGGTTTGTCATCGATCTCCTGATAATGTCGATGGTAGTGGCCGTTGAAACGATATTCTTTCCATGGTCGCGGCGACCGAGATATTGGCGTGTCGCCGGTGCCTTGTTGCGCGGTCTGACATATCTCGCAGTAGCGATGGCGCCATTCTTCACACGGAGCCTTATATCCCATTTAATCGCGGAGGCCGCTCTGGGAGTGTTCGCGCTGGCGATGGCCTGGCGGGGCCTGATCAAGGTGGCCAGGATCCGTGACCTTGAGTCGCTTGGCCAAAGCCTCTGGGCCATTGTTGCTTTCGGGATATTCGCGGGCCTCGCCTTCGATCTGGGCGTGCCGATAGACGGAAATATCCTGTGGTATCATGCCCCTGCGATCGCCCTTTTCACGCATGCGTCGTCCTTGACACTCCTTGCGGCGATGCGAACCATGCGAACCCGCAATTCGATCACAATGGGATATCGGGCGGCATTTGAGAGATTGGCGCGACAGGCCAAGGCGCGCGAAGTGTTCGCCATCTCAACCGCGCGAGCCTTTCTGGCGCCATTGGACGGCATGATCGGACTCCTTGACGAGGCACTCGATGCATCGCCGGAGGCCGGAGTTGCGAGTGTCCTATCATTGGCTCGCGCCGAGACAATCCGGCTTTCAAGTCTGGCCAACAACGTCCTCATCTACATGCGCGTACACAGAAGCGAATTCCGGCTGAGCGACGAGCCATTCAATCTCGCCGCGCTCCTGCGGGCTACCCTTGATCTAACAAGCCATCTCGTGACGGGCAGGAATCTGGAAACCCGGTTGGACGTACCCATCATCGAGATGAGGAACGACGTGCTGGCGATCCAGCAGGTAGTGTACAACGTGCTTGGAAGGGTCATGCGCACGCCCGGCGTATCCGCCCTGGCCATACGCGCGGAATCCGACACGCACCTGGTCCACCTCGATATCAGTGACGACGGTTCGGTCCCGTCAGACCTGGTACCGACCAATTCATCCTCGTCGCCCGCGGCGGCGATGATGGCGGCGCGGGAGTACGCCGGCGTCGCTGGAGGCGGGAATCTGGATGAATCCGCTGATGAACGCGAACCGCTGGATATGGTGGTTACCGCCCGGCTATCCACGCTGCTCGGGGGTAGTTTCTCATGGAGACGGGAAGGAGACAGGAATCGATACACGTTCGTCTTTCCCCGTTCCATGCGATGGGGCTCCAGGAGCGACGCGCCTTATACGGATGGATTATCGGAAGCCCGAACCGAGCCTCGATCATTTCGTGACGGACGGCGCTCCGTCGGGCTCGACATCATCAGCCGCGACGCCGAAACGATGTCTGGGTCGGAGGCCGGTACTGCCAGGAAGGGCGGCTCGGTATTGGTGGTCGACGATGAGCCCCTGAGTCTCTTTTCCCTCAAGCGGCGTCTCGAGAGCGGCGGATGGAACGTCGAGGCCCGAGTTTCCGCCCTTGATGCTCTGAAAGTCCTCGAAACCCCGGATGAGAAAACCCGGTATTCCCTTATCCTCGTCGACTCATCCATGCCCGAAATGAGCGGGTTCGCTTTCTGCGAGCGGGTGCGCTTTTTGCATGCTCGAGAATTCCTTCCGATAATCCTCGTGGTCGATTCGATGCGGCCGGAAGAAGTAGAAAGAGCTTTTGAGGCTGGCGCCAATGATTACCTTGTTCGTCCCGTGGGAGGTCGTGAGCTGCTCGTGCGGGTCAAGACGCACGTCGACCTGGCCACCGGAGTACGCCAGGACCTGGAACGCGGTGCCCGGATGGCGGAAATCGACAAGTTCAAGACGCTCGGTTGGCTGACGGCGGGGGTCGCGCATGAGATCAATACGCCCAACAACGCGATGCTCAGGAACGTGCCCCTCCTCAAGGAACTCTGGGTGGAGATATCGGTCGCCCTGGAGCGGCTCTACCGAGCGGAAGGCGAATTCAATGTCCGCGGATTTACCTACGAGGATCTGCGCCGCGAGATTCCCGAGATACTCAATGACCTGTACATGGGTGCCCAGCATATCAAGAAGATCGTTTCGGATCTCAAGGACTACGCACGCGGCTCGGGGGAAACCGTACGGGAGTTGACCGATCTCAACCAAGTCGTCTCATATGCCGTCCGGCTCCTCAAGCATACCATAGCCACATCGACGACCAGAGCTGTTTTCGCGTTGG
>SPCK01000268.1 GCA_004525355.1 Spirochaetales bacterium | reverse complement strand
GCCCAGGCCCCCGCCCTTCTTGAACCCGAAGAAGCCGAAACCAACTTCGAGCTCGTCGTGCACCACCAGGATTTCCTCGGGCGCGATCTTGTAGAACGCGGCCAGTTCGGCGGTATTGTCCCCGGACAGGTTCATGTAGGTCTCCGGTACCAGGAACCATATCTTCCCGCGGGGCGTCTCGGAAGCGGACCAGCGCCCGCGGAATCCCCGCTTCCAGGACAGCGAGGAATACAGGTCGATCGACTCGAGGAACTGCCAGGCCACATTGTGCCGGTTACTGCGGTACTCGCGGCCGTGATTGCCCAGAAAAACGTACAACTTGATCATGGTGACGATTGCGCTCCGTTGGCGGGCGTCCCTTTGACGCGCCGTTCGCCCGATACTACAATGTGCCGCGAAGCGTAGCAAGGAGTCGCCATGTCCAACGATAGCATTATCCGCTCCGTATCAGAAGAAGACGGTGTTGTCGCCCTGACGTACCGCACCGCCAGGGATACCGCTGCGCCGGCCGGTCCTGCATGGACCATCGACGAGCTGACCTTGAAAGAACTGGAGAGCCTGACGGGTTACGCCGACGGCCAGGCGCCTCTAGCTCATTTCGACTCCCGGAGCGCAGCCATCCTCTGCAACGGCTGGCAATCCTGGTCCGCTTCCCGGGAGCTCCTGCCCGACGAGCGCATCCACCGGGCGCGATTCATACCCAAGCTCAATATCTACACCGACCGCCCCGGACTGCCGGTGGAACGCCGGACCATCGTCTCCCACTTCCTGACCTACCTGCGAAATAACGATGACTACCTGGTCCTCGTATCCCGCAACGCCGGCAGCCCGCCGGTCAGCTTCCGCGTCGATCGCGCTGACGGCGGCCGCGTCCAGATCCTGCTCTACGCCGAGGGACAGAGCTTTCGCTCCGGCGAACCGGTCGCCGACATCAGACTGATCAGGCGAAGCGGTTTCTTCGCCGTTCGGGACGCGCTCAAGAAGGTCTTTGCGGGATTCGATCTGTTCAGTTGCCTGTCTTTCCTGGGCGCGCCCGGCGCTCCCCGCCTGGTACCCGGCGGCTACGAGAGTTGGTACAACCACTACGCGGATATCGACGAAGGACTCATCCTGGCCGACTTGGACGGCCTGTCGTCATCGCCAAATCTGGTCAAGCGCTATTACCTGGACAGGCACAAGCCGACGGTATTCCAGGTTGACGACGGCTGGGAGACCGAGGTGGGCGACTGGAGCGTCAACCAGAAACGTTTCCCGAGGGGACTCGAGCCCATATCGAAAGCCATAAGTGAACAGGGACTCATTCCCGGCCTGTGGTTCGCGCCGTTCATCGTGGCAAAAAACGCGCCCATCGTTGCCGAACGGCCCGAATGGTTGCTCCGGTCAGCCAACGGATCGCCGGTCGTCGCCGGCTGGATGCCCAACTGGGGCGGCGATTTCCATTGCCTCGACCTATCCCGGCCCGAGGTGCAGTCCTACGTTGAAGGCCTGGTCCGCAGAGCGGTGGACGAGTGGGGTTTCCGCTACATCAAGCTGGATTTCCTGTATGCCGGGATGCTTCCCGGTACGCACGCCAGCGGTGGTCCGGCGTGGCGCGGCTATGAAGAAACTCTCAGGCGCATCACGGCCATCAAACGCTCGCCATCGGGCCAACCGGTGGCTTTCCTGGGCTGCGGAGCGCCACTGGAGAACTCGTTCCGCTACCTGCCGCTCATGCGCATCGGCGCCGACACCAAGGAGGACTGGGATCCCTTCCCGCACCGCCTGCTTCGGCATCAGGGCAGGCCCAGCGCCCTGATGAGCCTCGTGGATACGGTCGGAAGGTGCCTGCTCGACGGAGCGGTTTTTATGAACGACCCCGACGTGGTCTTTTGCCGTACCGCCAACATGGCCCTGACCCGAACGGAGAAAGAGGCCGTGGCTTCGGGCGCCGTCCTTCTGGCCTCCCAGATCATGTTCAGCGACGATGCCGCCGCCTTCGATTCCAGGGAGGAGGCCGCCTTTACCGACTGGCTCATCGATTTCCTGGACGCAACGGCAGGCCGGGAATTCGGGGTACGCCGCCTGGAATCGACGGGGACTCGACGAAGCCCCCTCGCATTCCGTATATTCTCCCGTGATGGCATCATGCACGGCATCCTGAACCTGGACGACTCGCCGGTAACGGCCGACGGCCCATGGAATCACGGTGCAGTAGCGCTTCTGGACAGGCGCGGCGCCGATGGCGCCTTCGTATCCCGCTCGGCATCCCTGTTCTCGGAGAACCAATGAACGACACCGTCTACGTCCTGGGCCACAAGAATCCCGATACCGATTCAGTGGTGGCCGCCACCGCCTACGCCAATCTCAAGCGAGAGCTGGGCCTCAAGAACTGCGTCGCGGCGCGCGCCGGCAAGATGAACCCTCAATCGGAGTACGTATTCGAGCGTTTCGGAGTGCCGTTTCCGGTCTTCCTGCCCGATCTCGTGCCCAAGGTCGAGTACTACCTGGGCAATCCGCCCGTGACCGTGGATCGCGGCACGCCGCTCTGGGAAGCCTTGGCTATCATGAACCAAAGCGGGCAGAAATCCCTGCCCATCGTGGATAGCGGCGGGCGTTATCGCTCCATGCTGCACTACAGCTCTTTCGCACAGAACATCCTCAAGAAGATCAATCCCCACAAGAAAGCCGTCGTTCCCACCAGCCTTGGCCGCCTGCAGGCCACAATAAAAGCCCAGCCGGTCTGCGTCTTCGATCCCGAGAGCCAGTTCCGCGCGCGCATCCTGGTCGCCGCGCTGGAAACGGAAAGCTTCAAGCGTCACCTTGATGCCGAAGCCAAGGACTCGGCCATCGTCATCGTGGGGGACCGCGAAGACGTACAGCGCTACGCGATAGAATCCAAGGTTCGCGCGCTGATCATCTCCAACGGCTCCCTTCTGGGTCGGTCTCTCAAGGATCTGGCCGAGAAGAACCGCGTATCCGTGCTTGTTTCGCCCTACGATACTTCGTCAACCAGCCTTTTGGTCATTTACTCCACCCCGGTAGAAACCATGGGAGATTCGGACATCAGGCCGGTGCAGAAGCACGAGCCGCTCAGGCGAGCCCGCGAGGCCATCGCCGAATCCGCGAGCCGATCGGTACCGGTCCTGGACGAGGAGGGCCGGGTCATTGGCCTGTTCACCGAAGGCGACTTGATCCGGGAGCCTAACCTGTCACTGATTCTGGTGGACCACAACGAGTTGTCCCAGGCCGTCGATGGGGCAGACAATTACAGAATCCTGGAGGTGATAGACCACCACCGACTCGGGTCGTTCCACACCCGCTACCCGATCATGTTCATCAACCGGGTCGTGGGCTCCACCAGCACCATCATCACGGATATGTACCGGGGCGCCAAGATTCCCCTGCCCCGGCAGATCGCCTCACTCCTGCTGGCGGGCATCCTGTCGGACACGTTGATCCTGAAATCGGGCACCACTACCGACATCGATCGCGAGGCGGCTGAATACCTGTCAAACTTGAGCGACCTGGATATTGACGAGCTGGGGCGCGACATCATGAGTTCCGCCAGTACGGTGACCAAGAAGCCGACGGACGAGATTGTCAGGCTCGACATAAAGGAATACGTGGCGGACGACGTCACGTTCACCGTCAGCCAGGTTGAAGTCAACTCGCCGGACGAGCTTTTGGAGAGGGCAGACGAGGTACTGTCGGAACTGGCTCTCATGCGCCGGGCCGGCGGTCATTTCTTCTCCGCGCTCATGGTGACGGACATCACCGAACTGACCAGCGTGCTCTTCGTGGACGGCAACAAGGAACTCGTGTCGCTTCTGCGCTATCCTCGGGTACGGGATCGCGTATTCGAACTCAAGGACGTCCTGTCACGCAAGAAACAACTAGTGCCGCTCCTTACGGAACTTACCGAGAAAGTTCGTCGCGAATAGCGCCGTTCGTCGCGAGTAGCGCCGTTCTTCCTGAACGG
>SPCK01000274.1 GCA_004525355.1 Spirochaetales bacterium | reverse complement strand
GAGGACAGCTGAACGAATTGGGCCGTGATGCCCGTATCCGCGGTGAAGGCGTCGAGTATCTTCTTGGCGTTAGCCTCGTCGACGCTGGAGTACACGATGACGGTTTTGGGTACATCGGCACTGTCGTCCTTGCCACCCATGGCGAATACTGCGTATCCGAGAGTCGCCAGTACGAGAACGAGCGCTACGGAACGTTTCCAGTTAAACATTGATACCTCCCAAGGATAGTGATACAGATAGTCTGCAATAACCATGCCAAGAACAAGGTTTTTTTGCCGGGAACAATTACCGCGTGATGATCAATAAGTCCAATTGGCATATACGCTTGGGTGAAGTTGAAGTTGACTAAAAAAGACCTGCTTGCCCCGGAACCATTCCGGGTTGCTTTGGTTGCACATAAATGTGCATTGGTGTGCATTTCCTTATTGGAACATGCACAATATTGGACAGTCAATCCAGCTGGCTTTTTCAGCCTTGGTCGGGTTCCGGTTTATTGGCCCGTTTGATACGCTCGAGCCTGTTGTACAGGGTTCGCCTGGAAATCCCCAGAAGAGCTGCCGCCTTCAACCTGTTCCCACATGAACGCTCCAGGGCCTCCATGACTCCGCGCTGCTCGCGCTCCGCCCCCGAACTCGCCGGGAAACGGCGTGAGTCCTCCTGTTCCAGGAGCTTTTCGCTCAGGACATCCGGGCGGTACACGACGAGTAGACGTTCCACGAGATTCTCCAGCTCCCGGATGTTTCCCGGCCAGCTGTGGGTCTCAAGCCGCGACAGGAAGCCGTCGGTTACTCGGGGGAGGGCGATGCCCTCGGCGGCCGCGACCCTGGCTATGAAATGCTCGACCAGTTCCCGAAGGTCATCGAAGCGTTCCCTCAGGGGCGGGACAGCGATGGGGACGACATCGAGCCGGTAGTACAGGTCTTCACGGAATCGGCCCTCGTGCACCAAGGCCGCGAGGTCACCGTTCGTCGCGGCAATCAGCCGGAAATCGGCCTTGACCAGTTCCGTTCCGCCTACGCGAGAGAACGCGCGTTCCTGGAGGACTCGCAGAAGTTTCACCTGGAGCTCTCCGCCGATCTCCGATACCTCGTCAAGGAAGAGGACGCCGCCCCTGGCCGCCTCGAGATAGCCATCCTTCCTTCGGGCCGCTCCCGTAAACGCCCCGGCTTCATGCCCGAAGAGTTCGGATTCCAATAGATTCGGGTTGAACGATGCGCAGTGCACGGCAACGAAAGGCCCCGAGCGTCTGCGCCCTTTCTTGTGCAGCGCCCTGGCGACGAGCTCCTTTCCGGTCCCGTTCTCTCCTCGAAGAAGTACCGTCGCATCAGAATCCGCGACGGCTTCTATCCTGTCGAGGAGGACGCGGATGGCCGGGCTCGAGCCCACGAGCAGCCGTGCCGCCGAACGCTCGACGACCACCTTGGCCGCGGACTCCGAAAGCACCCTGCGAATGGTACGCAAGAGTTCGGGATAATCGACCGGTTTCGACAGGTAATGGATGGCGCCCGTCTGTATCGCCTCGACCGCCTCGGGGACCGTGGCGTACGCGGTCATGAGCAGGAACGGAGCAGCGATGCTCCGGGAGCGCAGTTCCTTGAACAGCTCTATCCCCGACATGCCGTCCATGCGTATATCGGACAGCACCAGGTCCGGCGGATCGGCCAGGGCGAGGGCCAAAGCCTGGCGGCCGTCCGCGGCGCAGTGGACCGAGAAGCCTTCCCGTTCGAGCACAGCGCCCATCACCTTGCGGATATTGTCTTTATCATCGACCAGCATTATCGTTGCCATGTTTCTCTCCTCTAGTGATGTGGTACAGAAACATGCGAGGGGAGTTCGACCACAACAACAGTCCCCGCCGGAGGCGCGTCGCCCTCGTTCCGGTCCTCAAAATAGACGTGGCCGCCGTGCGCCTCGACTATCCTGCGCACAAGGGCCAAACCGAGGCCGGTGCCCAGCGGTTTGGTCGTGAAATAGGGTTCGAAGGCGCGGAGGCGTGCCTCCACGCCCAATCCAGCACCGAAGTCCCGAACCCGTATCGTCATGGTATTTTCCGTGGCCGTCGTTTCCAGGCTGATCGATGAGCCTCGGGGGCTGGCCTCAATTGCGTTTGCGAACAGGTTGAAGAGCGCCCGTTTGATGGCGCTTTTGTCGACCATGCAGGGGATGGGGCTTTCGTGGAGCCTGAGTCCGATATCGATCCCGGCCTCCCTGGCCATCGGGAGGGCGAGGCTGGCTGTTTCCCTGGCCAATTCCGAGAGTTCCGCCGCTTCCGGGCCGGGCGTCCCAACTCTGGCGAATTCGAGTATGCCCGAGAGGTACGAGTCAAGGGACCTGATCTCCTCGCGGATTATATCGATGCACTCACCGCCGGTATCGCCGCGCGACAACAGCTCAGCTGCCCCGGAAATGGCCTCCAGCGGATTCCGCACCTCATGGGCAAGTTCGGCGGCCATCTTGCCAATGGTCGCCAGGCGCTCTTCGGCGAGGAGCTCTGCCTGGTATTCGGCGACGCGTACCCTGAGCTCGTCGACGGCACGGGCGATGCTCCGGATCTCCGGTCCGGAGGCCCGCGGGAGCGTTATCGGAACCGGCGTCTCGGTCGCGGATGCTTCGATCAGGGTATGGGTCATCGCGCGTACCGGGCCGAGCAGCTGGACCGAGAGCAGGATCAGGAACACCGCGCATACAAGCAATTCCGCGATCGCGAATCGCATGTGAACCCAGAGGCTCTGGCGGAGGCGTTCCCGGAGTGGCTCGAGTCGAAGGGCCACCTCCGCCATCCCGTTGGCGCGCCCGGGAATGCTGATGTCCGCACGGGCAATGAGCAGGTTTTCCTCGACGGAAAGCAAAGACGAATTCCCCAATGCACCGCTAATGTTCCAGCCGATGAACCCCGGTCGCGTATCGGCGACGATGCGCCCCTGTCCGTCCAGGATCCTCGCGTACGCTGCGTCACGCTCGGCGAGAACGGAACCGGCCTGGTAGTCCAGCCGGGAATAGCGGGAGGACGCGAGCGGCTCCCGAGCGGATTCGGCCAGGGTCTTGGTCAGCATCATCGCACGGTTCTCGGTCGCTTCGACAAGGGTCACGCGTTCGCGATTGAACGAGACCAGGGCCTGTGCCGCGACCAGAATCAGCAGCACGAATGTAAATAGGGCGAACTTAACGCGGAGCGGCATGAAGCGCCTCCGCCATGGCCGCGAGGACGAGTGGAAGCTCGGCGTCGGGCAGTGCAATGAAATCCGATTTGCCTGATTGCAGAAGCTGGACCGCCAAGCTCTCGATGAGGCGCTTCCTCGGCGGCGAGAGATCATCGTACATCACGAGCAAGGCGAAGGGGACGGCGGGAGAGGCGCCCAATTCCCTGACGCGTTCGATGAGCACCGACCCGGCTTGATCGGCAAGCAGGTCCGATGGAACGAATCCGGCGTCCGCCTCTCCCAGCGCTACCGCCCTCAACACGCTGTCGTAGGAATCGAGCGCCATCTCTTCCGAAGAGCCGCTCTCGAACGCGCCCTCGGAGCGCGCCCAGGCGAAAGCGTACGTCCTCGCCGAGTCGGCCGTCAGTCCCCGAAAGGCGACCCTGGGGTACCGAAGGTCTATCATGCGATGATAAATGGATGCGCGCGGCACGATCAGCGAGAACCGGACGTACGGTTTACCATTGCGCGCGATAATGGCTACGACAGACAAGCCGGGACCATGGGCAATATAGGAAACAGGATCGAGAACCGCCGCCTCGGCCTCCCGGGAGGCCAGCAAACGGCGGGCTTCCCCGTCTTCGGCTACTATCGTCAGCTGAACGCCGAATTCCAGATCCAGTGTGCGGATGAGTTCGGTCCACTGCTGCGCGGCCTTCAGACCGTCGTCTCCGGCCGTCACGACGAGGCGCAGGGG